>CAZITM010000051.1:0-10861 GCA_964542205.1 uncultured Candidatus Nitrosotenuis sp. | reverse complement strand
GTGCAATTTTTCCATCCGATACAGCAAGCTTGCCTGGAAACGAAAGCGTGCCTGATTTTTTTTGCCTTAGTTGAGATGTTTTTGGCGGGCTTGATGCCAGCGTTCCCTTTTCGGCGTGTCTTTGCAGGAGAATGTCGATTACGTCATGGATTGCCTCTTTTTGTCCCTCGCCCGACTGCTTGTACACTATGGTTCCGTTTGGATCAATTATGACTATGGTAGGCCACGCATTTACCCCAAAGCTTGACCAGATCTGCATCTTTTTGTCCACTACGACCGGATGCTCTATTTCGTATCTTTCTACGGCAGACTCGACGTTTTTTGCCTCCTGCTCGGAAAAAAACTTGCCCGAGTGGACGCCGACAAAGACAACCGGTTTTTCTTTGTATTTTTCTTCGAGCTCCGCCAGGACCGGTAATGTATGCATGCAGTTGATGCAGCAGTATGTCCAAAAGTCAACGACTACAACGTTTCCCTTTAGTTTTGATAGTGTGAGGGGTTCTGAGTTTATCCATTCAAAGTTTTGCGGAAAATCCGGCGCCTTGCTTATCGAGAAAAAGCTTTCAAACATGGCTTGAGCTATGATTCTTTTTGCTTTTTGCAGATTTGGACCTTGTCGTTTGCTATCTTCCAGTTGTCAAACGACCAGTACTGGGCAAGCTCGTGCTTTTTTTCTATTTCTTCGCAGTTCATCGACTCGATCTCTGCCTTTTCCTGCATTTCTAGCGGAACCATGACCGTTTGCTTGTGATACACAACGAATCCGCCAAGCGCCGCTCCTAGCACCAGAAAAACCAACGCTATGATGTAGATCGGATTCATCATCGCTAGCCGTAGTTATGGTAGATATTTTAGGGTTCTGTAAAGTCTTCGTCGGGTATTATACAATAACCAATCTCTTTTTTATTTTAGATGTGATGTGCTCTTATTGAAAGTAACCAAATGTGTTTGGCAGTTCCATGATAGGAGATCGGATTTTCAGCCAGTCTTTGAATATTTTAGGTTCTGCACAAACGAGGCTATCAGAATCGGATTACAGAGAACAAACTGATTATCTCATATTCCAAGGAAATTGAGCAACAAGAACCATCTGATTTTGTAGCAATTGATAGAAATCTTGATAATATTACATGTTTGACACGAGAAATAACTTGATTATCCACGATCTCCACAAGGCAACCAAGATCAAAGCAAGATACAGACACGTAAAGTCTAGATTCAGGCGTAACGATATCAGAATCAGAAGGAAAATCTTCCAAAAATACGGAACCAAGGAGAAGAACAGGGTTCATCAGTTATTGCATTCTGTCTCGAAAAAGATCGTATCTGAGAACAAGGGCATAATACTAGAAGACATCAAAGGAATAAGAAAACTATACAGAAAGGGAAACGGCCAGGGAAAAAAATTCAGAGTCAAGATGAATTCGTGGTCGTTTTACGAGTTACAAAGACAGACCGAGTACAAGGCAAGATGGCTCGGCCTGCCTGTAAAATATGTAAAGGCTGCAGGGACAAGCTCAAAGTGTGCGGTATGTGGGTCAAAGATGGTACCCGAAGAGCACCGAACGTTGTTTTGTCCTTGCTGTAATATGGTAGTTGACAGGGATGTCAACGCCGCAAAAAACATTCTTGCTAGAGGTACATGGGTCGTGCCAGACGCGGTACAAGGTGAAGCAATGAAGCAGTCAAAAGATGCAGAGCAGATTGTGCTGAGTCAAGCTAGTCAGCTGACGAAGACTTGACAGAACCTTTTAGCCTTATGAGGCAAAACCAGTCTCCTCCGAGTTTGCAGTTTAGCTAAAAACTTGGCCCCTTAGCTAAACACTAGTTATCATCGGCCGAGTGCCATCGTATCATAGTGACATGATGATCGTAACAGAAAAGGGAACCATGCTACACGAAATCGAGCCAATTCCGGCAAAGTGGGCAGGTATAGGATACTACGAAGAGCAAAAAAAGAAAATGGCTGCCATGCCGCCAGACACCATGCTCTGTGTAGGGCGTGGAACAAAAAGCGTCAAAATCTCCGAGTATCCCAAATCGGAAAAAACCGTCTTTTTGAAGAGAATCGTGCTCAGTACCGCAAGAGGAACTTCGACACTAATTCTCTAGTTTTTTTATCAAAATGGTGAGAAGGTCTCCGGACTTGTCCGGTAGTGGTTCACCCCCAGATTTTTTCCTTAAACGTCCACTTTTTGTTAAGTATAAAGTTGCTCAGAGCCGCGCAAAAGACGGCCAAGACCAGTGCTAGTGGGTACTCCATATTGTAGCTGTCCACAAACAGGTACACCATTCCAAGCTGTGCCAGTGCGCCAAGTGAGCTAAAGCCGAGGAACTTGGCGTACTGCGGTACTGCGTGCCTAGGCGAAAAGTCCCTGTCCTCAAACGTCCAGACCTTGTTTAGCGCAAAGTTGCTGCTCATAGAGACTGCGATTCCTATTATGGTAGCATGCAGGTACCACAGGTGCGATACCCCCAGAAACAACGACGATACCAGATAGTTCACTGCAAGGCCTATTGCGCCGACGGTGTAGAACCTTCCGGCCTTTGAGAAAAAGCTCACAGACGGCCGCTTTTCTTCCCTTGCTGCCGTCTTGCCGTACCGGTAAAGCTTCCATGTAGCCTTCAGGTAGTCAAAGATCGTTCCTGCGTCAAGCTTGCTTGCGCCGAACTTTCTGTTTGTAAATGTATATGGTATTTCCAGAATGTTTTTGTTTTTTGTCTTCACTAGGATTTCCAAGAGCATCTTGTAGCCTATTGCGTCAAACTGCAGACCCGCAATCACTGGCTTTTTGAACGCAAAAAATCCCGACATTGGATCCTTTGCCTTTACTCCTAATCCGCGCTTTGCTATTTGCGTGGCGATTTTGCTTAGGAGCTTGCGCTTCATGGTCCACCCTATTATTGAGCCGCCCTTGATGTATCTTGACGCAATCACAATGTCGCACTTGGGCTGTTTTAGCGCCTCTAGCATCTTTGGCAAAAGACTGGCCGGGTGCGAGAGATCCGAGTCCATCACAACTATCGTGTTGCCAGTTGCGTACTGGATTCCCTTGAGTATTGCCGAGCTCAGCCCCTCCTTTGTCTTTCTCTGGATCAGGTCGATGGTATAGTTTGCAAATTCCTTGACATCCTTTAGATAGTCCTCGACTAGTTTTGCGGTTCCGTCAGGAGAGTTGTCGTCCACTACGATTGCCTGCGCCGTCGTGTTCTTTGGAAGATGCTCCTTTATCGATCTTAGGACAGTCAGTATGTTTTGTGACTCATTATATGTAGGAATTATTATCGAGACCTGTGCATTGCCTCTTTCGCTCATGTAGCTTTTGCGCAAATCTTTAGTTATTAATTTTTTAGTAAACTCTCCATGACTAAAAAGGCCTACGTGTGCCCAGATCTACCTTTATTCTTGCCAGATTCATTACTGCGGCACAAAATACATCATTTTTGATGCACCGCAAGCAAAAACGACAAATAATTAATTAGATACGACGTCTGATACTCCCACCCCTGAAGGGTTAGGGTTTTCCCGTTCGCATCCGTAATTTATTCTGTGAGACACAGGTACGGGATAATTGAATTGTTAAGTGTTTGTGATCACAAATCCGTATACGGTAAAGACTAGATTTCAGTCATCAGAATCCCGCTTCGAGTGGATCGCTTGGTTTCATTATTTCCCTCAGAACTATAGTTGCAAACGACCCCCGCTGCAGCTCAAAGATTATCATATTGTCTTTTACTGCTAGATCTTTGCAGATTATTCTGGCAGTCCTGAACCCCCCTTCAGCGCTTGCCTCCTGCATCTCTTTTATGTAAAAGTCAGACGGTGTGACCCCTTCGTCATGAAGTATCTTTGATATGTGAAAATCAAACCTTGTCTTTTTGAAGTAGGAGTATCCTACCAGTGGCACTGCGAGCTGTTGGGATTTGTCCATTTCGTATTTTCCTATCGTTGCGTTTTTTCCGTAGCAGACGTCACCGTCCTGCGCAGAAAAAACTTCCTCGCCGTACTCAAAAGCCCTGCTCAGCGTTAGATTGAAAATATACGACTGGTATGCATCCACAAAAAGGCGCCTAAGTGATAGTGGTAGTGCAGACATTGCCTTTTTTGGGTCGTTGTGTTCTAACATTTCTCTTAGGAGAATTCGCTCAAGGTCCATTTGTTTTGGAATGGTTTTGTAAAGATCTGCAAATTTTGAGCGGTCTGCCATTTCTTTTCTTATCTTTGTGCTTTCCTCGGCGTCATGCTCTGATGTATGTGAAAGCATCAGCGTCAACGCATCACCAAATCTTTTTTGGATTAACGCCTTTCCCACCAAGTGTGTCACAGGCCTCTTTGAGCCAAACCTCTGGTATCCGTAAAAGTTCAGGATTCTGTCCGATTCTGCAAAATCCGACGGAGATTTGGCTGCGCCAGATATTTTTATAATGAATCTGTTGCCTTCCATGTCTTTTGCCGAAAGCGGTTTTTTTGCAAACCCAATTTTTTGTAGTGTGATTTTTCCGTCTGAATATTCAGAAAGTGTTTTGTTTTTTGTCATAGCGCATACAAACTGCTCAGTCACAGCCGAGGCGTCCTTTAGTCCAAGTGCCTTTAGCCGGACGCCGGTTTTTCTAAACACCAGATCCAGCGCGTGGGTCGTGTCGATCCCGGATTTTTTCAGCCTGTACACTGCAAAGCCGTCATCTTTGGAAAGAGAGTCAAGCGTTTTTTGCGCAAGCACCTCGGACACTGCAAAATCCTCGTTGTGCTGCCGTATCTTTCCCCCGCAGCCGGCATATTTTGTAGTGTATGATAAGATTCCAATGTCAGAGTCTATTTTTGGGATCACTGTACAACATTCACAGTGACAAACTGGGAAATCGTCACGTCGTCTATCCTTGCCGAAAGCAGGGCCTTGTATGTCCCAGGTATGGCAAACTCGCTTGCAGAAACCGATACTGGAATGGTCTGCGGCCCTTGTAGGGAGACGTCACTTGCAGGCACCGACACTGTGACGTCGTCAAATTCTGCTGTTGTCCTTGAAAGTATTGTTACGTCGGTGTTTGTGGACGGTACAAGCTGTATTTGCAGCTTGACCGTTTGCCCCTTGTTCAGGGTTATTTCTTTTTGCGATATTTTAAAATCAAATGGCAGTTGTTTTGATAAATCCACTACGCCGATGTTGTTTTCCGCCCACTCGGTAAACCAGACTCTGTTACCTGCAGACTTGAGCCCAAATGCCTGTGCAATTCCGCACTCTGGGTGCATTCCGCAGTCGGCCCAGTTGGGGTTCCTTGAGGGTATCTCATATTCTACTAGGGATTCGCCTTCTATGTCAAAGACTGCTATCTCGTTTCCAAGCTGCTCGTTGAAGATGAGTTTTTTACCGTCGATCTGTGTCCAGTACGGGCCGGTTATCGGGGATTTTATCACTCCGGTGACATTTCCGTATACGGCTTCCTTGGGGTGTGGTGTGACATATTTTGTGAATTTTTCATCAGACTGGCTGAACTTGAAAAAAGAGCTGCTCGATGTGTCTGCAATCCAGATGTCGTTGTTTTGGTCTACAGACAGCCCCACCGGTGTCTTCATGGAGGGTGGTAGGTTGAAGGCGTCGGAAAACTCGAGCGCAGTGGAATTGTCCACGGCGTTTTTCGATGCATAGTTGGAAAATTCTGCATAGTCAAGTTTTACGAGTGCCCCGCCTTGGTTTGGCATCCAGTTGGTATACCAGATGTTTCCCTCGGAATCTACGTCAAAACCAGAGACGAACGAGCCTGGAATTGGAGTCGGGATGTTTAGGTATGATTTTTCTTGCTGTCTTGTATCAAGGATGCTTATCTTTCCTCCGTAAAAGTCGTTAAGAATTATCTGCCCCCCCTTTGCCTTGATGTGCTGTGGCAACGAGTCGCCACTTGATGGATAGTTGAATCTCTCGTATGTCAGATCAGAAATGGAAAACCTCCAAATGGAATCCAGTGCGTCGTCCGTATACCAAAGGCTGCCGTCAAAAGAATAGTCAATTCCCCACATCATGGAGCGCCCCATCTCAGGCCAAGCCGGATTCTCATATTCCGTAAACTCGCCAGTCGTCGGATCAAACTTGGCAACATTTCCGGTGTTTGTCTGTACGAACCAGGCGTTTCCTTGCGGGTCGGTGGTTATCGCAAGTGGCTGGGTGCACTCGGTGGGTATCTTAAATTCCCGGACATACTGGTTTGACTTGGCGTCGCCGGTTCCGCAGTACCGTGGTCTTTGCGCGTCAGGAAAGTTGTCAGCAGGCGTGCCTGTCGTGGTTTGGTCATCTATTGGTTTTGGCACGCTGTTAAACGCCAGAGTCAGAGTGGAGGTCAGCAAGATCACGGCAAAAAATCCAGCAACTATTAGTCCTTTGGTGTTTTTCTTCACATTTGCGGCTTTGTCGACCCTCGTTATATTCTTAGAGAAGCTTAAGCTCGCGCGTTATCTTGTCGACAAGGTCTTCCGGCGCCGGCCCAATCGATATGCAGGTAAAGGTTCCCGGCGCAATCTGGGTGTGTCCGGCATCTGTGACTTCGGCCCAGGGCAGGCCCATCTCTATTGCATTTCGCTTTACTTGCTCCAGCTCCGTTTCGCTGTTTACCTTGAGGACTATTTTTTCCTGACCTGCCCACCATTTTTCAAACCAGTCAGGATGTGACTTTCTTACGTTTTCGGCCCCAAGGACGCATGCGTGTCCCACCTGGGCTGCGATCTTTCCCTTGCCCATCCCAAGATCCGCTCGTACCACTATTACCTGTTTTATCGAGCCCATCAATTATCTGAGCAATCGACCATTGAAAAACTTTTGAGTGTATTTGGTTCAGATTAGATTTGGCCAAGATGTGCTTTTTTGCGAAAACTTGTAACCAAAAAACTCGATTTTGAGAGATATTATAAAAAATGAATTGGCCTCATGATGAGGTCGGTTTTCCATCGCGCCAACCCTAGAAGTTCATTATGTGATAGCCGCCGGAAACTAGATTTGCGATGCTAATGTGTTGGTCATATTCGTCTACTAGGCGCACGCGGCACTGCTCAACTCCACTTTTTGTGGCAAAGGCGGTTGCGCAGAAGTACATGCTCCTTCGACGTTTCCCTTTACTGCATCAAATAGATTGTGAGCTATGTGGTCTTTGCTTGAGAGTATAGCCGGACATGCCGTTCCATAACCATCAAAGTAGAGATTTACTTTGTGTCCTGCCTCATCTAGTTCCTTTACTGCCTCCATTGTATTTACTACTCTGCCAAGCCCTTCCTTTGTTTGAGGGTCCGCAAAGACAAATATTGCGAATTTTTCCATTAATTCACCTCCTTACTTTTCACAATCTGATGAAAAAAGGTAAGTTAATAAGATAGAACGTAACCAAAAGGAAGTATAGTTACCAAGAGGTAAGAAATGGCCAGACAAACGACACAAAACCTAAAGAAATGCCCAATCTACAACACATTTGATCTCGTGGGAAAAAAATTCACAATACTCATACTGCGGAACATGATGCTCTACGGCCAGACCAGGTTTAACCAGTTTTTAGAAGGTGTTGAGGAGATCAATTCAAAGAGCCTTTCGCAGAGATTGCGCGAGATGGAAAAAGACGGGTTGATTGAGCGCAAAGTATTTGCGGAGATCCCGCCGCGCGTCGAATACTCCCTAACAGAGAAAGGGCGAATGCTGCGGCCGATCCTAGAGCAGATGGGCCAATATTCCACCAAATATTGTGCAATGGATGTGTTTAAGGACAGGCGCCCTAGAGAATTCAAAAAAGTCCTCTCGGAACTAAACGACGAGATGAATACTACTTTCCCACATATCAGAAAGTAAATACTCGTAGTTATTTTGTAAGATTTTTTGCGTTTTTCAGGCCTGCTTTTATCCACTTCATCGAGTTTTGCGGGGTGGACTTGGCCGTGTTTATTTCGATCCAGCCCGCCTTTGCGCCATGACTAAACGGCTTGATTCCGATTGTCCTGAGTGCGTTTTGCTGGTCCGGTTTTGAGAGCCTGACGATTATCTGCGTGTCGTTTTTCTTGCTAAATCCGACAAAAAACTTGGAGCCTACCGAAAAACACTCGTATCCAAACATCGGCCTTGCAGACACACCCTCAATTTGTGCAACTTTGTTTTTTATGGATTGGTATGTCATTTCTTTTGGTAAATCAGGCTTATTACCACGGATACTGATATCAGTCCTACAAGCCACAAGAAAAGCTCGTACGCAAGAAGGTGGGCAGGCTCGCCAAACAACCCGTTTGGTGCAAAGAGCTCAAAAAAGACGGCAATCAACGCCCACAGAATTATTCCATATGATATCCCCTTTGTTATCGGCCTCTTTCCAGGAATGGAATCATACAGTACGGTAAAGACAAAGCTGTAGATCGCAGGTGTGACCAGCAGTGCGGGCGCCAGCGATTCGAGTGTCGGAACCGGCTCCATAGTCTTCCACACGCCAACAAGCTTGCCGGACTGCCCAAACTCCTCGCTAAATATTATCTGCTGCGAGTATGGGTTCATGAACAGCCCAAAAAGCAAAAACATGTTCAGCACGGCCCCCACGGGGACGATTATTGCAACTCTTTTCCAGTTCATGGCCTGTCCCATACAACAAAATTATTTAACCTTAAACCATAGAAAAAAGAAACAGGAGATATCTGGGAAGCAGGGTACATTTGCTATCTCCTATTTGATTCTGAGTGAATTTTTTGCAACTTGGCCGCAAGCTCTTTTTTTGCGTCAGATAGAGTTATCATGGAGCTCCAAACCTTTCCAACTGCATCAATTACGGCGTCGGCTTCCTTGTCCAGGGTTGGGCCAAATGATGACTCGATCTTTTTTCGCAGCCTGTCGACTTGTGCCTGGCTCAGCGCTGCAAAAAACGAGTTGTGCCAAGACTTCATTGACATCTGTGTTGGATCTGCTGGTTCGCATCCACAACATTGCTCATAGGATTTTTCAGATCCGCATGCACAAGATTGCACGGTTTCCATTCTACATGTTTCGTCTGTACATTCCATAGTTAGTTTCGTCCTTGTACTAACTATAGAAAGGTAAGCATATAAGTCAGAAAGTTTCCAATAAGAAAGTAAGTGAGGTCGTGGAAAGTTGGATGAAAAATGCTGTCAGCACCTTAACCTGATGCCCGATCAGATAAAGGCCTGCCCCGTAGACACCACCTTTAAGATCATGGGCAAAAAATTCACGGTGCACATTTTGCGAAACATGATTCTGCTTGGGCAAAATCGCTTCAACCAGCTCCTAGAGTCAATCGAGGGCGCAAATCCAAAGACCTTGTCCGTGCGGTTAAGAGAGATGGAAAAAGACGGCCTGCTCACAAGAAAGATCTATCCCGAAACCCCGCCAAGGGTAGAGTACACCGTGACTGAAAAAGGTATGGCACTTGCGCCAATCCTTATGCAGATGGCAGAGTTTTCCATGAAATACTGCTGCGAGGAGGTCTTCAAGGACGGCAAGCCAAGAACCCTAAAGCAGGTTTTTGGGACCAGTGTGATGGAGCCGTTGACCCACAAGTCGTTTAAGAATCCGAAATAATCCCAGACAGCACCAATTAAATTAATGCTGATGCAAATCAAACAAAATGTACGATGTCATAGTTGCCGGCGGAAGTGTGGCCGGGCTTTTTTGCGCAAGAGAGGCCGCAAGGAACGGCCACGACGTTCTCGTAATAGAAGAAGATTTCGAGATTGGCTCGCCTGAGCACTGCGGAGGCCTTGTGTCGATGTCTGCACTTGAGGACCTCGGCATAGTTCCGTCACAAAAAACACTTGACGGCCAGATCCAAACAGCTGTGCTCTGCTCGCCGTCTGGAAAGAAAATAACACTTGATGCAAAAAAACAAAACGTAATTGTTATCAATCGTCGCGAGCTCGACAAGCAGGTTGCCCGCCAGGCCCAAAAAAACGGCGCCGAGATAAGGGTAAAGACTTCGCTCAAGGAGATAAAAGAAAATGAGGTCATCACAACTGCGGGCGCGTTTTCCTGCAAGATACTAGTCGATGCAAGGGGTGCATCTGCACTTGTCCAAAAGGACAGGGCAGGCATCCTCCAGTCCGCCCAGTACGAGATTTATTCGGACTGGATACAAAAGGGGCTAGTCGAGGTAAACTTTGATTCAGAAAAATATCCGGGCTTTTTCTCGTGGGTGATTCCGGCATCGGACGGGATTGGAAAGGTCGGCGTCGCAGGCCGCGGCATCAACGCAATGCAGGCACTAGAAAAATTCCTAGCACAAAAGGGAAAACACTCTATCATTCGCAAGGTCTTTGCCCCAATCTGGGTAAACGGCCCAGTTGAGAGATTCGTCACAAAAAATGTCGTCACAGTAGGCGATGCCGCAGGCCAGTCAAAACCCACGACTGCCGGCGGGATCTATTCTTGCGGGGTAGGGGGGATATTGGCAGGCCGCGCAATATCAGAGTTTCTAAAAACTGGAAACCAGTTGGATCTTGAGAGGTACCAAAAAAACTGGCAGGAAAAGTTCGGAAAAGAATTTGAAAAACAGCTTTTCGCAAGAAAGATGCTGGAAAGGGCAGACAACAAGACAATCGACAAGTTGTTCGATACAATCACGCCTGACATCATACAGGACATTTCAGCAAGCGACGACTTTGACTTTCACACATCTGCGATAGTAAAGATGTTAGGCCTCAGGGGATCGCTCAAGGTAGCGCAGACCATTTTTGGTTCCGAAGTCAGAAGACTTGTCGGCTAGGCCTGCAAACCAATCGACTGCGCCAAAGCTATAAATGGAAATGCCCAAAAAAGAGCTGCATGTCAACATCACTGACACTTCCAGTATGCAGCTGCTGTCACAAGCACATCATGCCAAACGACAAGTGTGTCAAATT
>CAZITM010000050.1:0-10881 GCA_964542205.1 uncultured Candidatus Nitrosotenuis sp. | reverse complement strand
ATCGCCACTCAGAATAGTCTTTGCCTCCCTCAACGACGAAACTGCAGCAGCAATTCGAATCGTGGTGCCGGAGTTTGAGGCGTCGAGTGCAAGCTCAGAGTCATCAAACTTGTCTATTCCCTTTATCTTTAGGTTGTTTCCCGCCTCTTGGATTTCCGCACCGAGGCTCCTGCATATTTCGATTGTCGCATTTGTGTCGCGGGATCGCAACACGTTTTTGATGAGGCTTTTTCCGTTGACAAGCGATGCAATGAATATCGCCCTGTGCGTGTAGCTCTTGTTTGAAGGGCACGTGATGATGCCCCTCAGCCTTGATTTTTCTACCCTACAGCTCATGGACGCGCGCCTTTTTGTTGTTTATTTCTGCTGTGATCACTTTGCCATCAAGCTCCATGAAGACCTTTTTTATGTTTGATATATTGTTCTTTTTTGCAATGGCCGCAATCGCAGGCCCATTCCCAGATACCGATGCCCCAAGGGCGCCGTGTTCTACTAGGCGTGAAATTATTCGTGGATCCGAGTCGAGGATGTGAGACGTGGCAAGGCCGTTTAGCACCATTGCGCTCCAATAGTTTCCATCCCGTGCAAGGTTCCATGCTCTCTCAAACACATCTGCTAGCAAAGCCAATTTTTTGATGTTTCCTCGCTTTCTGGAACTTGGTATGAATATTACTGCAGACAGATCTGTTGGTGTTTTTTCCATTCTGATTATTTTTCTCAGCTTGTTGTCAGTAACTACCGTTCCGCCAAAATAACATGCACATGCATCATCGAATGCACCTGTGATGCTTACCTTTGCTGCTACGGATGCATCTATTCCAGCATACAGGACTTGGTTATCAGTGTAGTGCGGCCTAAATATCTTGTGGCATGCAAGTGAGACTACCGAGGATATTGCGCTTGAGCTCTTAAGGCCGTACCCTGTCGGGATCTGTGAGTTTATGTCTATCTCTATTTTGTTTTTTTCAAGATCTTTTTTTGGAACTGACATCTCGACTACTTTGGTTATCAGCCTTGAGCTGAGGTTTTTGTTTTCAGATTCTAGTGTGATTCCCCTACCTTCAGATGTCCGTACAGTGGCCTCTACTGTCGACTTTATTCCAAGTGTTGCGCCCTTCCATGTAGATATTGCGTTGACAATCGATATTGCGCCGTTTACGGTAGCCCGTACTTTCATCATAATCCCCCAAGCAGCACCTTTTTCATTGCTTCGTATGGTGCTTTGATCTTGTGCCAGATTTCAAACGAGAGACAAGCCTGTCCCAACAGCATCTCATACCCATAGATTATTGTCGCGCCGCATTTTTTTCCCTGCAAGACAAAGTCCGTGTTCATCGGCATGTAGACTATGTCGTAGACTACGTGGCCTTGGGTTATTACCCTGGCAGAAATTGGGCTTGGCTCTCCCCTGAGGCCAATCGAGGTAGCATTTACTAGGAACTTGCATTTTTGTGCGCTTTTTTCAGCCTCTGCAAGCAATACTGACTCTGAGTCGACTCCGAGCTTTGTTGCAAACCTTACAAGCTCGTCTGCCTTTTGCCTTGTTCTGTTTGCAATTATTATTTTAGATGCCTTTTCTTTTGAGAGTCCTGCGATTATTGCCCTTGCTGCGCCGCCCGCACCTAGGATCAGGGCGCTATGGCCGGCGATTGCGATTCCTTTTTTCTTTATCGGTTCCAGAAACCCGTCCATGTCGGTGTTGTATCCGATGAGCTTTCCATTTTCATTTGAAACCGTATTTGTGGCGCCGATGGTTTTGCATTCATCGCTTGCTTCGTCTAAGAGACTCATCATTTCTATTTTGTGAGGAATTGTGACATTAAAGCCGGCGATCTTGATCTGCTTTAGTGACTCGATTCCTGCTCTAAGCTCTCCCTTTGGGATCCGGTATGCGATATAGGTGCAGTCAAGCCCAAGCTCCTTGAATGCTGCGTTGTGTATGTTTGGGGACATGGAGTGATCTATCGGATCACCGATCACTGCAAATGTCTTGGTCATCTTTATTGTTGCAGTGCGAGGAGCGATTTAACTTCATCTACGCTGAACTGCCCTGCTGCGACGGGTTTTCCAAACGATACATATGTGTATGGGCTCCCAAGGAACATGCAGAGGATTCTTGAGATTCTGCCGGCGTCACCCATCGCAAACGCGATAAGGCCGGAGTTTTGTTTTTTGTAAAGTGAGAGCACCGACGCAGTGTCACGGATCGAGTTTGCGGTGGTCACTATTTTTACACAGCTTCCAAGTTTTTTCATTTTGTATAGTTTTGCCAAAAGAGTGTGTGTGGGCGGCGTTTTTGTAAAATCATGCCACGACACTAGGATCGGGGTTTTTGTTTTTCTCACATAGTCAAGCAGGTTTTTGTTTTTTTCAAGCGTCGACAGTTCTATGTCGATCAGGTAGGGGTTGTATTCTGCAATCAGCTTTAGAATCGAGACTCTTTCTTTTTCTGTGCCTGAGAACCTGCCGCCTTCTGTCCTTGGGCGTAATGTGCAGACGCATCTTTTTAGGTGTCTTTTTGCTTGCGCCAAAGTCGCCGGCACGTCAGCAGGCCTCAAGAAATCCAGCCTCAGCTCCGCATAGTCTGATTTTTGGAGCGCCCTTTCCAGTGTCTTGATGGCTTTTGCCGGCGTCTTTTCCGCTATGCTAACGCATGTCTTGAGCGCCATTTATTTTTCTAGAATATATTCGTCGGAAACTTCCATGCCAAAGTGCCTGCCGGTCGCAGTCTTTGCGTGCACCAGTACAGTGTCCCCCTTTTTGAGATGCGTCACAGAGACAAGATGTCCACCAGGCTTTACAAATCGTATAGTTTCAGCATCCTGTGCAATTATTCCCCCCACCTCGTCCCCTGCTTGGGCCTTTATCATGAGCATTGGCCGCCTCTCTATTTTTGAGCGGCCCACGGTTGCGCGCCTTGCATTTCCTCTAGAGTCAATTACCAGTACCTCTGACCCTGTCTCTAGTTCCGATAGGTATTTTGTCGTGCCGTCAGGCGACAGTGTATAACAATGCACTGCGCCAGCATTTACTCGAAACGGCCTTGGCGACGTAAACGAAGAGCCGACCGATTCGTTGTGAACCAAAAACAGAAAATTCGACCTGCTGCCGATCAGCATACCCTCTCCCTTGTGTAGCATCGATGCAGTGTCGACGCAGACTCGTTCGCCGTCCCCCACTTCCTTTATGTCTATTATCTTTGCCTCCCTCAGCTCAAAGCTGCTCGTTCCAAGATAGACCATGGCCTCTCGCACCTCAGATATCGTTCCTGCCTCAAAGATGACTCCGTCGACGCCTATCTCCAGAATTGAGAACATCTTTCGTACCTCTTCTGGAGTTCTGGCGAGTGCAAGTATCTCCGTATGCATTTTGTGTAGCTTTGCAATTATGTTCTCAAGTGGGATTATCTTCCAGTCTTTTACCTCGATTATTACAAAGTCGAGTCCTTTTTTTGCCTCGGTAAGTATTTTTTCAATGTCGGCATTTGAAAGAACCCGGAATCTTTTTCCGATTTTCTTGCCCTTTGGCCTTGGGCTGTCCTTGTCCAATACCACATACTTTGCGTTTTGTGATGGATATATCGAGACTAGCTTTGATTTTGGGGAAAGTGCTTTTGGATCCGCATAAACTGTCTTGATTCCCTCGTTTTCCAGCGCCGTCAGAAATTTGCCAAGGTGTGACTTGGAAACCTTTGGCAATATTACCAGGTCTCTACTTTTTGTCAATTTTCTTCGCTGCTTCTTTTGCCGATTCCTTTCTGAATATTATCCCTGCAAGTGCCTCAACCATCTTGTCTGGGTTTTTGTGTGCAAAAATATTACGGCCATACGTAACCCCCCTTGCGCCGGCCTTCATGGCATCTTCTGTCATCTCTAGGACATCTGCGTCTGTCTTTGCCTTTGGGCCGCCTGCAATCACCACTGGAACTGGCGTGCTTTTCACTATCTTTGAAAACGAGTCGACGTCTCCGGTGTACAGTGTCTTGACAATGTCGGCGCCAAGCTCGGCCCCAATCCTTGCAACGTGCGCAACTATTTCTGGGTCGTGTGGGTTTTTGATGTTCTCGCCACGGGGATACATCATTGCCAAAAGAGGCATGTTCCATTTGTGGCATTCTTCAGCGATTTTCCCAAGCTGCTCAAGCATTTCTGGCTCTTCTTTTCCGCCAACGTTGATGTGCAACGATACGCCGTCTGCGCCGAGCCTCATGGCTTCTTCTACGCTTCCGGTCAGCATCTTTCTGTTTGGCGACATTGAAAGAGACGTGCTTGCAGAAAAATGAACCAAGACCCCGACGCGTGTCGGTCTTGGTAGTGATTTTAGAATTCCTTTGTTAATTATTACGCTGGTAAGGCCTCGAGTTTCACATTTTTGAATTATGTCAGATGGGCTTTCCAGTCCCTCAATTGGCCCGTTTGAGATGCCGTGGTCCATCGGGATGCAGAGCATTTTGCCTTTTCTGAGTATTCTGTCCATTCTGATTTGAAGGCCTGTGACCATGGGGAGTCTGCGATACCTGCCCTATTAAAAATAATCTGATGCGATAACTGATAGTGGTGCTGTAAAATCCCGCTCAAGGATTAAATATTATCAAAAAACCAATCAGCTCACTTGAGCCAGATCACTGAACAAATTCATGCCAGCGATGTTGGCGATATTTTGGAAAATTCTCTTCGCGGCACGCGCCCCTCAAAACAAGACATTCTAAGACTGCTCAAATCTGACGACGTGCACCTGATGGGACTAGTTGCCGGCTACATGACGCAAAAGCGATTTGGCAAAAAGGCGTCCTTTGTAAATAACATTATTCTAAACTACACAAATGTTTGCGTAACTGACTGCAAGTTTTGCGCTTTCTACCGTCCTCCAGGACACGATGAATCCTACACGCTGTCGCTGGATCAAATCGAAGCAAGAGTCAAGACTGCGTGGGAGATGTTTAAGATTCGCCAGGTTTTGATTCAGGGCGGGCACAACCCAAATCTTGGAATCGAGTACTACGAAGACGCCTTTAGGATGATTCGAACCAAGTTCCCCCAAGTGGGAGTCCACGGCTTGTCCGCATCTGAAATCGATATGATTGCAAAGATTGAAAAGACATCTACAAAAGAGATCCTCTCAAGACTAAAGGACTCGGGTCTGCAGTCGGTGCCTGGAGCCGGAGCTGAGATCCTAATCGATTCCGTCAAAGACATTATCAGCCCAAAAAAGATCTCAAGTGCCGAGTGGATCCGCATCATGGAAGAGGCGCACAGCATCGGCCTGCCGGCATCTGCCACCATGATGTATGGCCATGTAGAGACTCTTGACGATGTCGCAGAGCACTTTGAGAAGATTGTCGAGCTGCAGCAAGATACGGGTGGATTCATGGCATTTATTCCGTGGAACTTTGAGCCAAACAACACGCTGTTGCAGCGAGAAAAACTCGTGAAGTTTGGAGTCGGCGGAATGCAGCTGCTAAAGATGATTGCGATTTCAAGGTTGGTCTTTGATGGTTTGATTAACCACATACAATCGTCGTGGCTAACAAACGGAGTCGGTATGGCGCAGGTCGCCTTGCAGTACGGTGCAGACGACTTTGGTGGCACTTTAATTGGCGAAGAGGTAGTTTCTTGCACAGGTGCACGCTCGACTGAGCTTACAAGCCAGAAGATAATCGACGCCATTCGCCAGATCGGATATGCTGTAGAAGAGCGCGATAATTTCTACAAAACCGTAAAGATGCACTAGATTCCGTAGCTATTCCACTTGGAGTCCACCAAGTTTTTTGTGGCCTGGTCCACTTGGACTTTTTCCTGGATCTCCCGCTCGAATCCCTCTTCTTTTGTCTTTTGTGTGGCATCTATTCCAAGCTTCGAGCCCAGATTTACAAGGGGCGAGGCAGGATCCAGAGTGTCCGTCGGGGCGTTGTTTATGATCATGGTATCCCTCGCGGCATCTGCGCGTGTGGTGATTGCCCAGATGACATCATCCATGCTGTGTACGTTGATGTCGTCGTCCACTACGACAAAGATTTTAGTTAGCGCAAGCTGCCCCAGTCCCCAGAGGCCCATCATCACTTTTTTTGCTTGGCCGGGGTAGCGTTTCTTTATTGAAATTATCGCCATTCCCTGGAACCAGCCTGCTGCCGGCATCGCAAAGTCGATCACCTCGGGCTGGAACATTCTGATGAGTGGAAGAAATGATCTTTCGATTACCTTCCCGATGTATGCGTCTTCGAGAATTGGCTTGCCGACAATCGTGGTAAGATAGACCGGTTTTTGTCTTCGCATCATTCCCGTAAGGGTAAATGTTGGGTATGGCTCCTTTGGGGTATAGTATCCGGTGTGATCACCAAATGGTCCTTCTTCTCTGATGTCGGAGGGATCCACATACCCCTCAAGCACTATTTCAGAATTTGCAGGGATCTCAAGATCCACTGTTTTGCACTTGACTGTCTTGATTCCTTTTTGCCTTGTGATTCCTGCAAAAAGGTACTTGTCTAGGCCCTCAGGCACCGGCGCAACCGCTGAAAAAACTGTTGCTGGTTCTGCACCTATTATGACTGCGACTTCGATTTTTTCTCCCTTTTCCTTCGAGAGGTCGTGGTGGTGTGCGCCCCGTTTGTGTTTTTGCCAGTGCATTAGGGCGTGCTTGTCATCAAGGATTTGCATTCTGTATACACCAAGATTTCGAACACCAGTTTCAGGATGTTTTGTCGCAACAAGGCCAAGTGTTATGAACTTTCCTGCATCCTTGTGCCATGTCTTTAAAATTGGAATTTTGTTAAACGACGGCGAGTCATCGATTACTTCTGTAACAGGTCCGCTTTTTTCGAGCTTGGGAAAGACATCGCCTATCTTTGAGAGCTCGGGTAGTTTTTTTATCTTGTTCAAAAATCCAGACGGGATCTCCATTTTTGTCATGTCCACGATCCTCTGGCCGATTTCCGTAAAGTCGGATGTTTCAAGGCCGATCTGCAGTCTTTTGATGGAGCCAAAGGCGTTTCCAAGGACAGGCATGTCGAAATTTTTTACGTTCTCAAAGAGCACTGCAGGGCCATTTGCATACATTGTACGGCGGAGTATCTCTGCTATCTCCAGGTCTGCATCCACTTGTGTCGTTACTCGCTTGAGCTCGTTTGCGTTCTCCAATGCCTTGATGAACTCGCCTGTGTCTTCTATTGGCACATTTGCTGCTTTGGATAAATGTTGTATAAAGCTTGACTACATTTATGTAGCCTCAAAATCCGACAAAGGCATTTTAATTAGCGGAATCGTATTTAGTTTGGTTGAGTGCGGACAAGTGCGCAGTATGTAAAGGCAAAGGTACCATAGAGCTTCTTGGGTCACAGTGCCCATTTTGCAATGGGACTGGTGAGTATACAAAAACCGGCGAGAGTTATCTCAAGTCACATATCTGCCAGTGCATTTTTCTGGACAGAAAGACATGTCCATTGTGCGGAAAAAAATGTCACCACGACACACCAAACAAACCAAAGATCCTAATCGACCCCATCTAATTATTGGATTGGGGGAAGCTCGCTTTTCTTTCCGTGTCCGCCAGAGCCGAACTTGCAGTAAAAGCACAAGTCAGACTGCATGTGTGTAAGCTTTTCAAGCTGGATTGCGCCTATCTTTAGAGCGATTTTTGTGAGAAGTTTGTACTTGAATGGCATGGCAGGTATCACCTCGTCCATGTAGACTCGGTAGTGCTCAGGGCAGAACTTGAGCGTGACCTTTGTCGGCTCTTTGCTCGTTTGGTTTACTGTTTTTGCATAATTGATCTGCTCGCGGATGTACTCGTGTTTTGGACATGGGCAGTCCTTGCCACCTGGATGTTTGTAGGCAGGTGTGTTCTTCCAGTCAAAGTCCGGAAACTCTCGCTCAAAATCATCCATCGTGTAGTATTGTCCGTTGGTTCTATTAAATTTGATCCAGAAATCAGTGTTTGAGATACCCAAATGTAAATAAACCCCGCCTAGTTGTGGTAGTTAGATGTCTAGTCCAAAGCTTACTAAAAAAGACTTGGAAGCCAAAATTGCGGCACTAGAAGAAAAGCTAGCAAAATTATCTAGTCAACTCGAATCACAACCACAGACTGCACCAAAACCAGCGCCAAAGCCACAGACTACAGCACCTCCACCACCGACACCAAAGCCACAGACTACAGCACCTCCACCAAAACCAGCGCCAAAGCCACAGGAAACTGAGCTTGCGGTATGGGAACAATGGAAGAATGCACCAATGTCGGATTTCCACGCATATCGAGCAAAGGTGACAGGATATTCACCAGCACCAAACAGATACTATGCCAGCAAACATGTCCTCAGTGCCGATGTGCCAACATCGGATTGGAACCTGCAAAAGGCAAAGGTGACAGGATACACTCAGCCCTCAAACAAGTACTTTGCAACAAGGGAGAGACTTGCATACCACCCAAGACAGAAGACCTTTGCTGGATATGGTATCAGGGGAACTGCGGTTGCAGCGCAAGCTAGTGCGCCTCCGGCACCAAAACCAAACCCGACTCGCGGCAGTCTGCCAAAAGGCTCCTAAAAATTTCCAAACTTTCTTACATATTTTTCAATTAATTTTATTTCCAGTTCGGATCCTATCGGATCTATAGCGGTAATTTTTTGATGAAATTCTTGTATATTGGAAAGATATTCATCCAGTATGCGGGCAGTCCAACAAAATGTAAATAAACTATCACAGCATGAAAGAAATTACATGGCTGGAACTAAATCTACAAAAAAAGATTTGGAATCAAAGATTGCCGAATTAGAAGAAAAGCTAGCAAAATTATCTAGTCAACTCGAATCACAACCACAGACTGCACCAAAACCAGCGCCAAAGCCACAGACTACAGCACCTCCACCACCGACACCAAAGCCACAGACTACAGCACCTCCACCAAAACCAGCGCCAAAGCCACAGGAAACTGAGCTTGCGGTATGGGAACAATGGAAGAATGCACCAATGTCGGATTTCCACGCATATCGAGCAAAGGTGACAGGATATTCACCAGCACCAAACAGATACTATGCCAGCAAACATGTCCTCAGTGCCGATGTGCCAACATCGGATTGGAACCTGCAAAAGGCAAAGGTGACAGGATACACTCAGCCCTCAAACAAGTACTTTGCAACAAGGGAGAGACTTGCATACCACCCAAGACAGAAGACCTTTGCTGGATATGGTATGAGAGCAATAGCAGCAACTGTGCAGGCTAGCCCGCCTCCAACACCTCCACCACCTGCACCGAAACCGACGCATGGGACATTACCAAAAGACATGGTGGTACAGACATCAGGCGGCAGCTCGAGAAAAGAGCAGCTTGAGGCATATGAAAAGGCATACCTTGCAAGACTGCAGCAACAAGAACAGGCAAAGGTAGCACCACCGGCACCAAAGACAAACCCGACCAGAGGATCATTACCTGCAGGATTCAAACCTCAGACTGCACCGACACCACCACCGGCACCAAAGACAAATCCAACAAGGGGATCCATGCCACAGGGATGGAAACCGTCCTAGGAAAATCCCTTTCTTTTCTAATTTTTCAAAACAGCCAGTACTTCTTCTGCATGACCTTTTGGTTTGACATTTGGATACACCTTGAAGATCTTGCCTTTTTCGTCTACCAGAAAGGTGCTCCTTATCACACCCAGGTACTCTTTTCCCATGAATTGCTTTTTGCCCCAGACTCCGAATTTTTTGCACACCTCAGATTTGGTATCTGAAAGCAGTGGGTAGGGAATTCCCATCTTGTCGACAAACTTTTTGTGTGATTCTACCTCATCAGTGCTTATTCCGATGATTTCGACTCCGAGCTTTTGGAACTTTTTGTATTCTTTTGAGAATTCGTCGGCTTCTATAGTACAGCCCGGTGTAAAGTCTCGCGGGTAGAAATAGACCACATATTTTTTGCCCTTAAGGTCGGATGATTTTACCACGTTTCCGTTTGCGTCTGGCAGCTCGAACTTTGGTGCCTGATCGCCTTCTGAGATCATCAGAATCGAGGGCAAAAGATCTCTATTAATTATTTTTGAATGAATTCAATCCGAATATTTTATATTGAAACTCACGGAGGCGTTTCTGATGGTAAGCGGCAGATCTTGGTTTGCGGAAGCAATCGCAACGTTCTGTCTAGTGTTTTTCGGCCCACTTTCGGTCATTATGGCTGCAACGGTATTTGGTACCGGGCTGTCAATAGAGGGAATAATCATGATTTCATTGGGGCATGGCGCCGCAATAGGCTTGATGGTGTATGCGTTTGGCCATGTATCAGGTGCGCATATCAATCCGGCAGTCACCATATCGATGCTAGTCACAAGAAGAATTGGCATACTGGATGGAATTGGATATATTGTATTTCAGATAATTGGCGCAACAATAGCTGCGTTTTCGCTAAAGACCATCTTGCCAGAGATTGGGGCAAAGGTAAACTTTGGAACGCAGGGCGGCCCAAGTGATCTTCTGAACCACAGCGCAATGGCTGGATTTGCAGTCGAGTTGATTTTGACTTTCTTCCTTGTTACCGTCATCTTCATGACTGCGGTTCACAAAAAGGCTCCTGCCGGAATGTACGGCCTAGTCATTGGTGGAATGATATTTTTGATACACCTAGTCGGCGTTCCATTGACTGGGGCATCTGTAAACCCTGCAAGGACGCTTGGCCCTGCAATTGCATCAGGATACTGGGACTTTCACTGGATTTACTGGGCAGGTCCAATAATTGGAGCAATAATTGCTGGCCTGATAATGAACTATGTCTTTGTCAAAAAGGCAGAGACTTCATAGTACAAACGTTTTTTACAAATTCATCTTTTGCTAGTTTAGGGCCCGTTGCACAGCTTGGATAGTGCGGACGCTTGCGGAGCGTCAGGTCGTGGGTTCG
>CAZITM010000049.1:10590-11104 GCA_964542205.1 uncultured Candidatus Nitrosotenuis sp. | reverse complement strand
TGGACTGCAACCGACGAGGCCGGCAACTCGGCAACGGCAACCCAAAAGGTAACCATAGTCGACACCACCGCGCCAGTAATCACCGCACCGGCAGACATCACAGCAGAGGCCACATCAAAGCTTGACAATACCGTAGCACTGGAGACGCCTGCAGTCTCTGACAACGTCGGAGTCGAATCCATTTCAAACGACGCACCGGCAAAGTTCCCGGTAGGCGAGACAATAGTGACCTGGACTGCAAAAGATGCAGCCGGATTGTCCTCTGAGGTCAAACAAAAAATAACAATTATCGATACTACCAAACCTGAGATCCACGTATCTGACGTAACTGTGGAAGCAACAAGCGAAAGCAAAAACGCCGTAGACCTTGGAGCCATCGAGGCAGTTGACCTAGTCGAGGTCACATCGGTAACAAACGATGCCCTAGATGTCTTCTCACTGGGGCAGACAATCGTAACTTGGACTGCAACCGACGAGGCCGGCAACTCGGCAACGGCAACCCAAAAGGTAACCA
>CAZITM010000049.1:0-10490 GCA_964542205.1 uncultured Candidatus Nitrosotenuis sp. | reverse complement strand
TAGTCGACACCACCGCGCCAGTAATCACCGCACCGGCAGACATCACAGCAGAGGCAACCTCCCCCGACGGCAATTCCGTGGTTCTTGGCGACGCTACGGCAGCCGACGCAGTTTCAGTATCGTCAATTACAAACGATGCCCTAGATGTCTTCCCACTGGGGCAGACAATCGTAACCTGGACTGCAACCGACGAGGCCGGCAACTCGGCAACGGCAACCCAAAAGGTAACCATAGTCGACACCACCGCGCCAGTAATCACCGCACCGGCAGACATCACAGCAGAGGCCACATCAAAGCTTGACAATACCGTAGCACTGGAGACGCCTGCAGTCTCTGACAACGTCGGAGTCGAATCCATTTCAAACGACGCACCGGCAAAGTTCCCGGTAGGCGAGACAATAGTGACCTGGACTGCAAAAGACTCGGCAGGCAACTTGGAGAGTGTTTCGCAAAAAATAACCATAGTCGATACAATTCCACCTAAGTTTGCAAAACTAAATGAAATAACATCTGAGGCAACAGGCGTGAACAACAACAAGGTTTCACTTGACGCACCGGAGGTTTCCGACATCCAAGACATCACATCGCTTACAAACGACGCACCGGAAACATTTGCTCTTGGTCAAACCATCGTAACTTGGACTGCAACCGACGAGGCCGGCAACTCGGCAACGGCAACCCAGCTAGTGACAATAACAGACAAGACAGCACCCAAGCTCAGCATTCCGCAAAACATCATAGTTGACGCCATGGCACTAGAGACACCAGTCTCTATCGGCACTGCGACTGCGGCAGACCTTACCGATCCATCACCGCAAATAACAAGTGACGCGCCATCCACCTTTCCGCTTGGCGATACCATCGTGACATGGATCGCAGTTGACAAGTACGGAAACTCGGTAAACCAGACTCAGACCATTACTGTTCAGGCGTGCGGAAAACCACACTCGTCATACAACGTAATAATTGGAAGCGCGGACGATGACATGCTGTTGGGAACGACGCTTGCTGACCTGATATTTGGCCTTGCAGGAGACGACATTATAATTGGAGACAAAGGAAACGACTGCATCTTAGCAGGAGAAGGCGATGACATCGTCTACGGAAACGAAGGCGACGACACAATTGGCGGCGATAATGGAGCAGATATTCTCAAAGGACAGTCTGGTGAGGACACAATAAACGGCTCTACCGGAACCGACATCATCGATGGTGGAGATGACATCGACTCGTGTACGGCGTCGGAAAAAGACAATGACATAGTCGCTAAGTGCGAATGATACTGATCTAGTCGTATTAAGGAAGTAATTCTAGGGCGCAAACGTCACATTTACGAATATTAAGAACAAAAAATCCATTCAAACTCGTTGTCAAAATCAAAGGCACTTTTTGATGCATCGAAGAAAGTTATCCCTTCTGGCGTAAACAGCCCAGTGCGACACTTTGAGCCATACCCATTTTTTGTAAAAAATTCACAGGGAAGTGCAATCTGGGATGTCGACGGCAACCGCTACGTGGATTATTGCGCAGGATATGGGGCGATGATTCTTGGACATCGAAGAAAAGAGATAATCTCTGCAGTCAAAAAACAGCTAAATGTTGGAACAATGTACGGCGCACCGACAGATCTCGAAGTAAATCTTGCGCAATTACTCTGCAAGACATATCCATCCATGCAAAGGGTTCGACTGGTAAACACTGGTTCCGAAGCTACGATGACTGCGATTAGACTGGCAAGGGGGTTTACAAAAAAGAAAAAGATAATCAAGTTTGAGGGTTGCTACCACGGCGCACATGAATCAATGCTTGTAAAGGCAGGCTCTGGCCATCATGGGTTCCCAGTTTCTGATGGAGTGCCAGAGGATTTTACGAAAAACACAATCGTAGTACAGTACAATAACTCCGAACAACTGGAATCGATAATATCGAAAAACAAGGACATTGCAGGTGTAATAGTGGAACCAGTCCTTGGAAACATGGGGCTTATTTTGCCAAAGAGAAATTTTTTGCAAGACATGAGAAAAATAACAAAACAACACGACATTCCGCTGATTTTTGATGAGATAATAACCGGCTTCCGGGTTTCACTTGGGGGCGCACAGGAATATTTCGGAACAAGGCCTGACATTACCACCCTTGGCAAGTCGCTCTCTAACGGATTTGTAATCTCTGCGGTGGGAGGAAGAAAGGAAATCATGGATCTTCTTGCACCCGGAGGCAAGGTCTATGAGGCAAGTACATTTGCCGGAAACCCAGTCTCCGTCGCTGCCGCAATCGCTTCCATAAAAACAATGACAAAGCAAAGGCACAAAATCTATCCTAGGCTGGCAAAGTACTGCTCCGAACTCTCAAAATCAATAGATGAGACAGCATCTAGCCTCAAAATACCGCACCAGGTAAACTCACTAGCCTCAATGTTTCAGATATTTTTCACAAACACGCCAGTCGTGGACTATACAAGCTCAAAGAAATCCGACACTAAAAAATTCCACAAACTTTTCCACGCCCTTTTAAAAAAGGGGATCTTTGTGGCGCCGTCCCAGTTTGAGACCGGGTTCATCTCATATGCACACACCAAAGCCGACCTTGAGAAGACCATTGCCGCATACGATTATGCGCTACGGGCGGTGAGAGCCTGAAATATATTCTGGGAACCAGGGGAAGCAAACTTTCACTTGCCCAGACAGACTGGGTAATAGCTGAGCTCAAAAAGAAAAACCCCGACTCTGAATACGAAATAAAAACAATAAAGACAAAGGGAGACACCGACGCACGGCCGCTCTTTACAATAAACCAAAAAGGGATCTTTGAAAAAGAGATCGACAAGGCAGTGGCAGACCGCGTCGTGGACTTTGCGGTGCACAGCCTAAAGGACGTACCATCTGTTTTGAGCGAGGGGCTGGTGCTTGGATGCATACCAAAACGAGAACCATACAACGATGTCTTTATCGCAAAAAGCGGCCACACGCTGGAGACTGTCCCTGCAGGATCAATAATCGGAACAAGCAGTCTCCGACGCGCAGTACAGGTCTCAAGAAAAAGGCAAGACCTCATAGTAAAGCCAATCCGCGGAAACGTAGAAACGAGGATACAAAAAATTCAAGACGGCGCATTTGACGGCGTGGTTCTTGCACAAGCAGGGATAAGCCGGCTTGGGCTCGACATAAAGTACGCACCGTTGTCTGTAATCGACTTTCCACCGTCTCCAGGCCAGGGGGCACTGGGAATAGTGTGCAGAAGGGACGACAAAAAAACACTTGGCATGCTAAAAAAAATCGAGGATACAAACACACGAATCGCAGTAGAGGCGGAAAGAGCCCTGTCGTCGTTTGTGGACTCTGGCTGCAGGTTCCCAGTGGGTGCGTTTGCGGAGGTTAGCGGCGACTCTGTGAGCCTTACGGTAGTTGCATATTCTATTGATGGAAAGCAGGCACTGGTCGTGCAAAAAGCCGGCAAAGACCCCTTTGAGGTGGGAAAAAGCGCAGCAGACGAGCTGCAACAAAAAGGTGTAAATGACTTGGCAAAAGACTGGAGGCAAAAGGTGGAGGAATGGAACAAAAAATGAGCGGAACGGTTTATCTGGTTGGTGCGGGGCCTGGTGATCCAAAACTTATCACACTACGTGCAGTAGAACTCATCAAAAAGGCAGACGTCGTGCTGTATGACCGACTGGTGAGCAAAAAAATAATCTCGCTTATCCCAAAAAAGGCAAAAAAATTCTATGTAGGACGCGACGTTGGCGACGACTACAAGCACCAGGACAGCACAAATGAGCTCATGGTCAAATACGCAAAATCAAACAAGCACATAGTTCGACTAAAGGGCGGAGATCCATTCATCTTTGGAAGGGGTGGGGAGGAGGCTGAGTACCTAAAAAAACACAGAATACGCTTTGAGATCGTACCGGGAATAACTTCTGGGATCGGCTCTGCAGTTTATTCCGGGATCCCACTGACTCATAGAAAGTACTCGTCATCCGTCGTCTTTGTCACAGGACACGAGGATCCGGAGAAAACAAAAAACCCAGTTGAATGGAAAAAGCTTGCAAAGTCCGTCGAGACAATAGTGATAATGATGGGCCTCTCCAGAATCGCAGTGATAGCAAAGGAGCTCACAGCGGGCGGCCTCAAAAAAACCACACCGGTAGCAGTCATCCAGCGCGGGACCACCGACGAACAAAGGGTCATAACTGGAACCCTTGCAAACATTTCGAAAAAAATTAAGGACAACAACATAATGCCGCCCTCAATAATTATAATAGGAAATGTCGTAAACCTACACAAAACAATAGGATGGAAAAAATGATCTCAGGCAAGACAATAGCAATCACACGCTCAAAAGAGGACGCAAGGGAGTTCATCGAGCTGGCAGCAAAAGAAAACGTCACTCCAATGCCAATTCCCACAATCGAGCTTGTCAGCAAGGGGGACAAAATAGTCGACGAGTTTCTCTCAGACGTTGCGGAATTCAACCCCGATTACTCGGTGTTTATGAGCTCAAAGGCAGTCAAACTGCTCTTTAATGTGGCAAAAAACAACGGAAAATACCAAAAACTCCAGCTAGCAATAGCAAACACAATAGTAGTGGCAGTGGGGCCAAAGACAAAAGCTGCGCTCGAAAACGAGGGGATCAAAGTATCGTACATGCCTTCAAAATACTCCTCAGTAGGGGTAGGCGAGACATTCACAAAGTTAAACGCGGAAGGAAAAAAGGTGATCGTCCCAAGAAGTGGAGCGTCGACTGAATTCCTAGCAAAGCTCCTGCAAAAAATAGGACTCGTAGTAAAAGAAAATCATCTCTATGACGTGCAGGCCTCTTCTGATACTGCCCAGTGGCAGGATTTTAAGGATTCTTTTTCAAAAAATAAAGTGGATGGCATAGTCTTTACAAGCGCGTCGTCGGTTCGCGGCTTTTTTGAGATAATGTTGCAAGAATACAGACAAGCCGAGCTGGAAAAAAAATTGCAAGGACTCCAGATCGTCGCAATCGGCCCGTTCACCGCAGAGGAACTCAAAAAGTTCAACGCGACCCCACACGTGGCAGATGTGCACACCGTTCCTGGTGCATTCGAAGCAATCAAAAATATTTTTTCATTAGCTTGAGCTATGTTAGCTATCCCTACTCCGACAGACAACTAGTAATCAGTGTATAATCTATTTATAACATAACGAGGCTCTGCAATCTATGGCCGCAGAAAATCTCGAGATGGATTATTCGAAATATAATTTTAAAGACTCGACTGAGATGTATGTCCACCTTTCCAAAAAAGGACTCTCAAGAGATGTGATAATTGAAATCAGCAAGCTGAAAAACGAACCGCAGTGGATGCTTGACTTTAGGCTGAGATCCTATGATGTCTTTATGAAAAAACCAATGCCAAACTGGGGCCCTGACTTGAGCTCGATTGATTTTCAAAATATCTATTATTATGCCAAGGCGTCTGAAAAAACAGAGAAAAGCTGGGACGATGTTCCGGCAGATGTCAAAAAAACCTTTGACAAGCTTGGAATTCCAGAGGCAGAAAAAAAATTCCTCGCAGGAGTTGGCGCACAGTACGAATCCGAAGTTGTATACCACAACCTAAGAGAAGACCTTGCAAAAAAAGGAGTGATATTTCTAGATACGGACACCGCACTAAAAGAACACCCGGAGATTTTCAAAAAATACTTTGGAAAAATAATTCCGCCGGAGGATAACAAGTTTGCAGCGCTGAACAGCGCCGTCTGGAGCGGAGGGTCGTTTATCTACATCCCCCCAGGAGTCAAAGTCGACATGCCGCTACAGGCGTACTTTAGGATCAACGCCGAAAACATCGGACAGTTCGAAAGGACGCTTATAATCGCAGACGAGGGCTCCGAGGTCCACTACATCGAAGGATGTACCGCGCCAGTATACTCTTCGGAGTCGTTACACTCTGCAGTAGTAGAACTTGTTGCGCACAAGGACGCAAAGCTTCGATACACGACAATCCAGAACTGGAGCAGCGATGTCTACAACCTTGTGACAAAGCGTGCATATGCATACCAGGGAGCAAAGGTAGAATGGATAGACGGAAACATCGGCAGCAAAATAACAATGAAGTATCCTGGAATTTACCTACTTGAGCCAAGGGCACACGGCGAAACCCTGTCAATTGCATTTGCAGGTAAGGGACAGCACCAAGACACCGGTGCAAAAATGGTCCACCTGGCGCCAAACACAACCTCAAGAATCACATCAAAATCTGTAAGCCGCCTAAACGGCAGGACCACGTACAGGGGACTACTGCACGTAGCCAAGGGCGCAACGAACGTCAAGGCATCAGTCAGATGCGATGCATTGCTACTCGACGACAAATCAAAAACAGACACATACCCATACATGGAGATAAACCAGGAGGACGCAACAGTAACACACGAAGCAACGGTAGGAAAAATCGGAGACGAGCAAATCTTCTATCTGATGACAAGGGGATTTTCAGAAGAAGAGGCACTGACACTAATCGTAAACGGATTCATGGAGCCATTCACAAAAGAGCTGCCGATGGAATATGCAGTAGAGCTAAACCGTCTCATAAAACTAGAGATGGACGATTCCGTAGGATAATCCCACTCTTATTTGTTGTAAAATGCAAACTCTTGCCTTATCCACAATCGGCCCAAGTCATGTAGATGAAATATCTTCATCAAAAAACGAGCCAGAGTGGCTAAAGCAGTTCCGCAAAAACTCTTTTACAATTTACCAGAGCCTGCCGCCGGAGGTCTCACCACTGTACAACAAATACACAGACGCAAAGAGGATGGATCCTTCACAGGTATCGCTGACGCTGGACTCACAAAACGTCATCTTTGATGCACTAAAGCCAAGGCTTGCAGAGCTGGAAAATGAAACCCATATAATCCAGGCAGGCTCTAACATTTTCCGGATCAACATACCAGATGACCTCAAGTCAAAGGGTGTTGTGGTGTCGTCAATCTATGACGCGATAAAAACGCAGGGTGACTCCGTGAAAAAAATTCTTGAATCAACCGATCCAAAAGAAGACAAGTACACCGCGCTAAACAACGCCGCATTCAACTCCGGCGTCTTTATCAAAATTCCAAAAAACCTGGCTCTGGAAAAACCGATCCACCTAGTTTCATGCATCTCACCTGACGGCACATCGACAATATCAAAAAACATCATCGTCGCAGAGCAGGGCAGCAACGCAAGTCTGGTTCAGGAGATCTATGCGCCAAGGGGCGCAAGACAGCAGGCCTATCTTGAGCTTCTGACAGTCGAGGCGCAGCCAAACAGCAACCTGCAGATGACGACATTTCAGGCAATGGACCAGTCCGCAGTAAGCTTTTCGACTAGGAACTGTACAATATTGCAAGACGCAAAGATAAACTGGTATCTTGGTCTGTTTGGCTCTATGTTGTCAAGGTACAGGACAAACTATTTTCTTGACGGCGTAGGCGCATCTGCAACAGACGCAGAAATAGTCTTTGGCGACAACGAGCAGTCCTTTGATATATCCGCAAATCTAATTCACAAAAAACCATCCACCCAGGGACAGGTGGTGCAGAGATCTGTGCTCAAAAACAGGTCGCGATCTCTTTTCAAAGGAATGATAAAAATTTTGGAAGGAGCATCACAATCAAAATCATTTCTGTCCGGCCGCTCCATTTTGCTGGACAAGGACGCAAAATCCGATGCAATACCAGGCCTTGAAATTCTTACAAACGACGTCAAAGCAACGCACTCCGCATCTGTTGCGCAGATAGACGAGGAGCAGATCTTTTACCTCGGCTGCCGGTGCCTGAGCAAAAAAGAAGCCGAGCGAATAATCATCGAGGGCTTCCTTGAGCCGATGTCGCGTTCAATGTCATATCAGGTGCGTGCATGGATTGCATATCTTATTGAATCCAAGTGGGATGGTCGGGATCTCGTACTAAAATCAGACGAGCACCTCCGCTCAATTGTCGAAGTCGAAGAAGTAAGGTATAAAGAAACCGATCAGATTGAAACCCACTACAAGTACCGGTGAAACCTTGGGCAAGTGGATAAAGGCCTGCGCACAAAGTCATCTAGGAACAAACCAAATGCTAAGCTTCGACTTTGAGGGAAAAAAACTGCTCATTACAAATCTGGGCGGGAAAATATATGCAACCGACAGAATGTGCACTCACGAGGAAGCCGACCTCTCATCGGGATTTCTCAGCGAGGAGGGAGTCAGGTGCCCATTACATCTTTCTGTTTTCAACTTGGAAAATGGCGTGCCGCAAAACCCGCCGGCAGAAGTACCGCTCAAAACGTACAATATTAAAATAGATCAGAACGAGATCTATGTAGAGGTTTGAAAATTGCAGACAGCCATCTCCATCGAACAAATCCGCAAGGACTTTCCAATCTTGCAAAGAAAGGTCCGCAACGACAAAACCCTTGTATACCTTGACAATGCAGCAACCACGCAAAAACCAATCCAAGTGATTAACGCAATTACTGATTTTTACACAAACCACAACTCAAACATACACAGGGCCGTGCACGCACTGGCAGAAGAGGCCACTGAGGCCTACGAGATGACCCGCGACAAGGTGGCGCAATTCCTAAACATAAAGGACAGACAAGAGATCGTCTTTGTACGCGGAACTACTGAGGCAATCAATCTCGTAGCATATGCATGGGGCAGGCAGAACATAGGCGAAGGCGACATCATAGTTACAACAGAATACGAACACCACAGCAACATCGTCCCATGGCAGCTCCTCACACAGGAAAAGCGAGCCAAACTGGAATATGTGGGAGTGGACGACGACGGCCAGCTTATTTTAGACCAGCTTGACTCGTATCTTGCGACCGGCAGGGTAAAACTCGTTGCAGTAAGCCAGATGTCAAACGTCCTTGGAACGATATCTGATATCCCGGAGATAATCAAGCGCTGCAAAAAGGCAGGCGCAAAGATACTGGTGGATGGCGCACAATCTGTCCCGCACATGAAAGTCGACGTCGACGGGCTTGGATGTGACTTTTTTGCGTTTTCTGCGCACAAGATGCTCGGCCCTACAGGCGTAGGAGTACTTTGGGCCAAAAAAGAACTACTTGAGCAGATGGTCCCATTCCACGGGGGAGGGGACATGATACGCGAGGTCCACAAATACGAGACCACCTGGAACGATCTGCCATACAAATTCGAGGCAGGCACTCCAAACATCGCAGACGTAATAGGATTTGCGGCAGCAATCGATTATCTGAACAATCTTGGGATGGACTATGTAAGACAGCACGAAATGGAGCTGACAAAATACGCGCTTGAAAAATTATCTGCAATAAAGGGAATCAAGATATACGGAACAAAAGATCTCTCAAAGAGGGGAGGCGTTATTTCATTTAACTTTGCAGACATTCACCCACATGACCTTGCTACAATAATTGACGAGGACGGAATCGCAATAAGGTCGGGGCACCACTGCGCACAGGTGCTGATGGAGAGGCTGGATGTTGCCGCAACGTCGCGCGCCAGCTTTTACATTTACAACACAAAAGAAGAAGTCGACGCACTGATAAACTCGCTTTCAAGAGCGGCCAGGTTGTTTAAGATATGAGCAGCAACGCAAACATCTACCACGAAATGATAGTAGAGTACTCGCGGCACCCTGCCAATTTCGGCAAAATAGAAAACGCCGACATCACATACCACGACAGCAACCCGCTTTGCGGCGACAGCATAGACATTTTCATGAACGTTACAGACAACAAAGTATCGGACATCAAGTTCAGCGGCAGGGGATGTGCTATCTGCATGGCATGCTCTTCGGTTCTGACAGAAATAGTCAAGGGCAAAAGCATAGACGAGGTCAAAAAAATCCAAAAAAACGACGTCCTAGGCGAGCTCGGCCTTGAAAACCTACAGGCAGTAAGGATCAAGTGCGCCCTTCTTTCGCTAAAGGTCCTAAAATACGGGCTGTACTCGTATCTTGCAAACAAGCTAAAGGACGCAAACGCAGACGCACTAAAGCAGGAAGCATCGTCTCTGTACTAGCCATGTCTGACATTCTACTAGAGATACGTAAGGTGATTTATGACAAATTCAACGATCCGGACACAAAATTCACAAACGACGAAATCTTTGAGATACTACGGAAAAACAATACTATAGAAAAATCACTCACAATAGACGACATGGAACAGTACTTTGCGGCACTATGTGATGCAGGCCTGATGCGAAGTATTGCACAAAATTTCACCACGCAGTGGTTTAAGATATTTGATTCTCTTGAAAAGATCGGCTGCCAGTCCTGCCACAAAGACGTGTATGTGAGCAGCTCAGAGGAAAAGATCTGCCCAAGCTGCAAGAAAGCTATTTAGCTTTGTACCTCTGGGCTGCGGACTCGAGGGACTGTATCATCGGCAGCTTCTCGCCGGTCAGGTACAGGACAAGGGCTCCGCCAGCTGTGCTGATGTGGGTTATTTTTTCCGCAAGGCCGTACTTTTTGAGTGCAGACGTAAGGTGCCCACCGCTAACTATG
>CAZITM010000048.1:0-11276 GCA_964542205.1 uncultured Candidatus Nitrosotenuis sp. | reverse complement strand
GTTTCCTTTCCTGTAGAGTTTTCTTATTCCTTTGAGGTTCTCAAATGCGATCGCTGATTTGTTTTTCTTTGCCTTGTCAACTATTTGCTTTGATATTTTGTGCAGGAATTTCTTGGTTCTACACTGCATTCTTGCGTTGAATTTCTGGAAGAACTTTCGTTTCATTTTGTAATCGTTGCGCTTAAAGCCGGCTCTTGCATGTATGGTGTTTTCCTTGATTGAAAGCAGCTTGTTTGTCTTGTAAAATGTAACTTGGTCATTATTTCCGGCAGTGACGTTTCTGAGGTTTCTGTCTATTCCTATTACATTCTCGCACTTGATTTGCTCGACTTGTTTTTGTATACAAACGCTGATGCCTGACTCACTCATGCCAAATGAGCTGACCTTCAAGGTTTTGTCTGATAGCATTTTCTGGGTGTGCTCATTGAGCAGTATGTGGATTGGCTGTCGTGGATTGAATGGAATTGACAGCAAGCAGCCGTTGATCTTAAATCCATAGCAGTTCACCAGAAACGGTTTTCTGATAAATGTGGATTTTGTCTTTATTCCCCTCTTGATTGATTGCTTCATCTGGTTTAGCCTTCCAGCTGCCTGCGAGATGGCATTTAGTTTGTAAGAAGATAAAATCTGATAGTTTTCCAATTTGTGATATGATAGCGACGATAGTTTTTTCATAGTTGAGCAGTTGTTTTCAAGGCCGATTCTGATACAGTGATTCACCATTTGTCGGAAGATTTCCATCATACACAACTGATCGCTGTTTGGTTTGTGATTTTGTCTTATGGACTTAACAGGCAATGTGTAGTTTTTGTCACGCATGAATAAAACGGATCTGATTTGTCGAGTGTTGACTCGAAGTATATTGAATTTGTTTAGGGCGTCAAACCCCGGTTTTTGAACAGAATCATTTTTACTAGTTTTCTAAAAGTGTTTTGAGGCCAACGCATCTGTTTCGAATGGTTACCTCTGTTACACCTGCTGCAACGGAGATGTCCTTCTGGGAGCGAATCTCGCCGTTGGACACACATGCCAGATAAAGCGCCGCTGCTGCAAGGCCCATCGGGTCTTTTCCTGCGACCATTCCTATCTTTTTTGCCTTGTTTAGGATCTCTATTGCCTTTCGTTTTGTCCTTTCGCTAAGGTTTGCCATGCTTGCTATTCTTGGGATTCCCTTGGCTGGGTCTGCCACGGGCATTTTGAGATCCAATTCTTTGTATATGAGCCTGTAGCACCTTGCCACGTCCTTTCTCCTGATGTTGATGCTTTCTGCCACATCGTCTAGGGTTCTCGGAGTTTCCGTGTTTCTACATGCCGCATAAAGACACGCCGCAATTAGCCCATGAATGGATCTGCCTCTGACCAGCTTTTTTTCCATCGCTTTTCTGTAAATGTAAGCGGCCTTTTCTATGACTGCGTCTGCAAGACCCATCTTGTCTTTCATTTTGCCCAGCTCATTTAGTGCTTGGCGCAGATTTCTGTCCGCAGATGTATGTGCTTGAGTTCTACTGTCCCACGTTCGAAGTCTGTCAATTGAGCTCTTCATTGATGCAGAAAGTGGCTTGCCTGTAGCATCCTTTCCCGTTGCGCCAATTACTGTAGATAGTCCCATGTCGTGCATCGTAAGTGAGGTTCCTGCTCCTACTCTGCTCCTATCTGATTCGTCACCTGAAAATGCCCTCCATTCTGGCCCCGACTCTTCGAGTTTTTCTGCCGCCACAATACCACAGGTTCTGCAAAACATCTCTCCGGTAGTCACATCCGTCTGCAGCGTATTCTTTGCACACGATGGGCATTTTATCTGCGAGGTAGTCAACAGTGTATGTATACGCAGTTTTCACTTATTAGGGCTTTTATCCAATTTAACCTATTATTTGTGTGTAGGTTAAGCTAATGTCGTCATTCTATGATTTTGGAACATTATCGCTGTTTGGGTTTTTTAGAGTGTGCCTTTAGTTCTTTTGCAAGCTTTCTAAAGACATCGTTTACACTAACGTCGATTAGGTTTATAGTTGCGTTGTCCTTTATGATCTGTTTTTCATATTTCTCTTTTATTGCAAACATCACAGATGACCAATGCAGGACTCCTTTGAGCTTTTCTTCAATTATCAGATTTGTGTCCGGGAAGTTAAATGACTGAAAGACTATTCCATCTACCCAGTTGATGGCCGGTATCGCACCGCCGGCGGTTTTGCTGCTAAATGCAATCTGTCTTGCCCATTCCTCAAAATCATACTCTATTATCTCGTGTATGACTAATCGCTTCCACGGCTCGATGACGATCTCCAAACCAAATGCACTGTAAGGCGTATGACTAAAAAACTTTCAAACTGTCACCATGCGTGATTCCATTGTCCGTCTAATTTGAACAGACAACGGCTATTATTTTTGATAGCTATGGTTTTTGTAGGCTAAAATGAATCCAAGCGAAGTAATGGAAGGATTGGCTTTTTTCGGCCTTGAAGAAATTGATTCTAGGGTGTACATGGGATTGCTGCAAACCGGATCGGTGTCTGTGGGGACGCTGTCGGCAAAACTAGGTATCGACAGAGGCAAGACATATCGAGCCCTGAACAAACTACGAAACATGGGTGTGGTATCTACCACTTTTTCGAATCCGACTCTGTGCAAGGCAGTGCCGCCAACGGAGGCGCTAAACGCAATTCTTGGACGAAAACAAGATGAGATAACTACCATGAAAAACCTGTCGCAAAAAATCATCCAAGACATTGGTGAGGTTGCAAAAGACATAGAAACCCAAGAACTGTCATCCTTTGTTATAATTCAGGGGCGCTCAAACATCTATTCTAGGATTAGCAAGCTACTTCAAAAAGCGTCTGGTAAGGTCTACATCGTAGCACCGTCCGAAGACCTCATGAGAATGTACCATACCACAATTCCGGAAAAAATTCAATCGCTAAAAGAGGCCGGCGTCTCTGTTAGAATACTTACAGAACTCGTCAATGAAAAAGAAATGTCGTTTGTAAGTAGGCTAAACCCATCTGAAATCCGCATGGGAAAGCTCCCATCAAAAAGCAGAATCATAGTTGAAGAAAACAAGCAGTTGATAATGTCTGGCGCACTAAGCGGCTCGATGGATCTAAACGAGGAAAGCGACTCTGTAATGTACACCAATTCCGCTGAAATGGCGTGCAACATGTTTAGCCTCTGCACATTGCTCTGGAATAAATCCAGCCCGGCGCAAATTCTTGTTCCTAGAACCACGAGGGTGAAAACCAGATGATGGGATACAAAGAAATCCGCTGCGAACACCCAAAACAAAAAGACAAAAACGGAACATGGCCGACAAATGCTCTGTATCACAAAAGATCTGGCGAACTTGTAACTGAACTCGTAGATCCAATCTGCGTAATCGCAAATGCAAACGAAATACTTTCAAAGAAACTCGGTAGATTTGTAGATTCCGAGACAAGGTCTAACTTTGAAATGATTGCAAAGGCTGCGTCAAAAATAGAGATGCTAATTGACGAGATGAGAAGCGAAAAAACACTAATTGAGTAAACAATAGGCGTATTTCGGCTTCATCGATGGATACATGATGTTGCTGGCATCTTCTGAGTGTCCAAGACCTATGGAGTGGCCCAACTCGTGTCTCATGATCTTTTCAACGCTTTGCACATCATATAGCTGAAAGCTGCCGTCGCAGTTATAGTCGCCAAGGGCCACTTCGACTACTCCCTTTCCAATGTGCGCGTGTCCAAGTACCCCCTCCCCAAGCTTTCTTACCGTCCAAGTCACCCAGATGTTGGCTTCGGATTTACTGTCCGTGTAGGAAAATCTGACCTGCGCTTTTCCTTTATTCGAGTTAAACACCTGGCCCTGCCAATATGAGAGCGAATCGTCCAGCGTGTTTACATGATCGAGCGGTAGTCCAGATGGTTGCGCGTTGACAAAAACCTTGTAGTTTACAACGTATGTGTCGTTTTCTAGTGTGGTTTTAGGATCTGGGAAGCTTCCGGCGCCTATCTTGATCTGCTGCTCAAAGTTCCATTTTTCATAGTCGCGAAGGAACTTTTTGATCACGTCAAAACTGGGATTTGGATACTCTATGTAGCGTTTTTGCTTTGAAACCGTGGCAGAAACCTTCTTGACATAGTTTTCAAATGTCTTGATGTCTGCCCTCTCAAAGTTTTTTGGTTTTTCTGTTGGTTTGTAGGGATATTTTTTTATCACCTTGTCTGCAAACTCTTTGTAGTTTTTTGCGACAGTACTATCCGGATATTCCCTGTATGCCGCATCAAAGTACATTTTTGCCTCTGCATATTCGCCGAAATTGCCAAATCCAACTCCGAGGCCGAGCAGGGCTACGGGGTCTTTTTTATTTTTTTGATAGATTTTGTAAAAATCAACCAGCGATTTTTGGTGATAGCCGACATTACTTTCTGCCACCGCCTTTAGCTTCAGGACTGTTGAGTGGTCTGGATATTTTTGGAGAATTTTATCATATAGGGAAATTGCCTGTTTGTACTCCCCTTTTGTAAAGTGTTTTGCGGCTGCCTTGTACATCGAGTCTGCCGACTTGGGAGATTCATCTGCAAAAACCATTGCCACATTAATAATTAATAATGAAAAAACCACAAAAATGATTATAACGAAAGATTTCATGTGATTGATATGTTCGGACTCGGTAATAATTTGAACGAATTAAAGATCCGAATCAAAAAAGCCCAAGATGAACTGGCGCAGATAGGATCTGAGGAGCCACTTCCCGAACTCATTGACACGACCAATCTTCTGCGCGCCAATGAATACCTGACAAAAAACAACCAAGGCAAGACAAACCTCATCATCGCATATGAAGAGTATACAAAAAAACTAGAGGAATTGGTAGCGTCACTTCTTTCGATACAGTCGGATCTGAAAGAAATTGTGCAAACCGAGGCTGCCCTCATAAAGGACGCCCATCGTAAAAAACCGAGAAAAATCGCAAAACCTAGGAAAAAACCGAAAAAATAATCATTTTTGGTAGGCTACATCGCCTGTAGTTACTTTGATCAATTGTGAGTTCTGTCTGATGACAAGCGAGCCGTCTCTATCAAGCTTGACTGCCCTGCCAGTTATCTTACCTTCTGGGGTGGAAACACTAACGTCTCTGCCAATAGTCGATGATCTTTTAGACCACTGGCTTAGGATCGACTGTGTTTTTCCAGCATCGATTAGCGCCAGCGTTTTTTCCAACTCCTCTAAAAACACCTGAACGAGTCTTGCCGGCTTTGCGGCATTGTTCTTATCTACAAGTGTAGCGACTCCGTAAAAATTGCTACCATCTTTAATCCTTTTTTCGATCTGTTTTGGAACCACTCTAAAATTGATGCCAACCCCCAAAATCAAACTCTCGATGCGCGTAGACTCGATAGATGCGTCGATTATCATGCCAGCAATTTTTTTTCCACTTAAGGTAACGTCGTTTGGCCATTTTAACTCGGTCTGAATGCCGAGTATTTTTTTGATGGCACTGGACAGCGCTATGGCGGCAGCAAATGGAACAAGTGTGACCTTGCCAACATCAAATCTTGGGTGCAGTATGACTGACAGCCAGATGCCGCCCTTTGGTGAAATCCAGCTCCTTCCCTGCCTTCCTTTGCCGGAAACCTGGGTCTCAGCTATTACCACTGTGCCGTTCTCGTCGTGTTTTTTTGCAATTGATGATGCAAAGTTTTGCGTAGAGTCTAGCGAATCAAAATAATAGATATTTTTCCCTAGGTACTTTGTTTTCAGGCCATCTGTTATCTCCCAAGGAAGCATGAGGTCTGTGACATCGGTAAGCCTGTATCCGAGATTTTGTTTTGACTCTATCTTGTAGCCAAGGCTCTTGATCTTCTTGATGTGTTTCCAGACGGCAACCCTGCTTATTTTTAGAACCTCGCTTAGGTCTTCACCTGATAGATATTCAAGATGATGTGCCTTTAGAAACTGCAGGACCTTGACTATGCCTGACTTGTCGAGAGACGTGTATGACAACTAGAATGCCTGACTAGATGGATGATTTAAAATTTCAAGTCTGTGGCTCTAAAAACCAATGTCGATATCGTAGCCACCATCTCCCATGTCTCCTGCATCTCCACCGTCTCCTCCCATGTCGCCACCTGCATCCGAAGGCTGGTTTTCAGCGCCTGGTGGGATTTGGTCTGGCGGAACATAGTCATGCATTGTGGCCCCTATCATGGAAAACATCATGGAAAACATCATCATGTTCATCATCCCAAAAAACATCATCATTGCAAAATCTGCCTTGTTGTTTCCCATGAATTCTTCAAGCTTCTTTTTGTCACCCATCTTGTACAGCTGGACCATTTGATTCCATTTCTGCTCCATTTCATGGATCCTCTGGCTCAGCTCGTTTTCTCCTCTTTCGGTTACCTGCAGCTCGATTTTTTCTCCACCAAGGAAGCCCTTTTTCTTTTCCACCTTGATAAAGCCTCGCGCTTCGAGCTTTTCTAGGATCTTTTCCAGCTCTTCCGGCTCTATCCCTGTTTTATCACGTATCTTGCTGAATTTTTTGGCTCCTTTTTTTATGGCGCCCAAAACAATGATGTCTTTTGGCTCTTCTTCCATGGAATGATGTGGCATTTCACGTATTAAGAATTTTCCGCATAAATTAAAATCCCTTTACTCCATAAAACACATTATGGAAAAAGACAAGCACAGCGACGACGAAATCCGAAAAATCCTCTCACTAAAAAACGTGGCAGTCGTCGGCATGTCAAAAAACCAGGAAAAGGCAGCAAGCTATGTCCCAAGTTATCTGATAAAGCAAGGATACAACGTCATTCCAGTCAACCCAACTGCAAATACAATACTTGAGAGAAAGTCATATCCAAATATACAAGATATCGAGCAGCCAATAGACATAGTTGATGTGTTTCGTCCCTCGGATCAGGTACTAGCGGTAGTAGAAGATGCGATCAAGAAAAAGCCAAGGGTGATCTGGCTCCAAGAGGGAATACACAACCAGCAGGCAGAAGAACTCGCAAGAAAGGCAGGAATCCAAGTGGTATTCAATAGGTGCATGCTTGCAGAACACCAGCGGTTGTTTCAATGAGCCAGTTTGAAGAGTTTTACCACTCGCTTGAGGAACTGGTAAAACTATACCACTCCAAAAATGGAATGATGCTAAAGATCGAGCCAGACATACCAGCAAACATAATTCGAATATTTGGGGAAAACATGAGCTCCCTGTCTAGGGCAAAAAATGGGCTTGACGACGTATCGGAGCTTGCACTCACAACTGCAGAGCACCACCCGTACTGGAGCCTCCTGTATCATGCCTGTCAGATATCAAAAATAGTCCTTGAAAAATGGAACGCGGAACTAACAAAAGAAGAGCTGGAAGAAATCGACTGGTCACTTGATGAGCTGAAAAACACATGCACAAGGCTTAAAGAAAAAACAGTGTAAATAAATACCTAAAAACGCAACTTTACTTGTGGCAATTAAAATCGGAATAATTGGGAAAACCAACACTGGCAAAACCACTTTTTTCAACTCGGCGACGCTTTCGTCGTCGGAGATATCCTCATATCCATTCACTACAAAAAAACCTGAAACCTCCACTACAAACGCAATATCGTTATGTGTGCACCCGGAATTCAATGTGCAGGACAACCCAAAGAACTCAAAATGCATCGATGGTTGGCGCTACATCCCAATTGAACTGATTGATCTGCCCGGCTTGATAAAGGACGCATGGCAGGGAAAGGGACTTGGAAACCAGTTCTTGTCTGTCGCTGCGCAATCTGACGCGCTGTTGCATGTAGTTGATGTGTCTGGGAGCGTCGACTCGTCTGGGAAAATAACCGAAGTTGGTGCAGGGGATCCAATATCTGACTTTGCAGACATTGAGGAAGAGCTGATAATGTGGTATCTGAAAATTCTCGAGGGAAACCGTGACAAGGTATCAAAGACGATTAAGTCGGGTACTGACAAAATAGTGGCAATAGCTGATCTCTACCGCGGAATAGGCGTAAACAACTACCACGTAAAGGACGCACTACGTGCAGCCGGAATAGAGGACAAAGACTTTGACGATGTAAACTTTCAAGAAAGCAAAAAATTCGCCTCGGTTCTGCGCAAGATATCAAAACCAACCCTTATCGTGGCAAACAAAATAGACATAGATGGAGCCGACAAGAACTTTGCAAGACTGCGAGAGCGCTACAACGACATGATCGTAGTTCCAGCAAGCGCCGATAGCGAGCTATCACTGCGACGCGCAGAACAAAAAAACCTCATCAAGTATTCGCCAGGTTCTGAGCAGTTTGAGATTATAAAACCGGACGACCTAAGCCAGAAGCAAAAAAACGCGCTTGATTTTATCAAAAAGGAGATAATGGGTGAATACATGCGCACCGGAGTCCAGTTCGCAATTAACGTCACCGTCTTTAAGCTGCTCAAAATGAATGCAGTCTATCCTGTGGCAGACGAAGAACGACTCTCGGACAAGAAGGGCAACATCCTGCCGGATCTAATACTGCTAAAAGACGGCGCAACGGTAATGGACCTAGCAAAAGAGATACACAGCGACCTGACAAAAGGACTCCTATATGCAAAGGATATTAGATACAACCTGCGCCTGCCAAACACGTATCAGCTGCGCGACCGAGACGTGGTCTGCCTAGTCAGCGCATCGACAAAAAAACACTAGGAATCGGCCTTTATCTTTTCCTTTTTCATCCAGATTGTTCTGCCTTTGTGATCAAGGAGGACTATGTTCATCTGCGAGATCTGCGCTCGTATTTTATCTGCTTCTTGGAATTGTTTTTGCGCTCGCAGCTCATCTCTTTTTTTGAGCATGTCTGTGATGGATTGTTTTTCATCACTTGTCACCTTTTGCACTTCGAGTCCCAAAACCCCGAGCATGCGCTCAAACTCTGGCATCGCCAAGTCTGCAATCGTACGTGTCATGGATTCGGATGCTGCGATTCTGTTTATGCCTTTGACCATCTTAAAAAAAGAGTTTATGGCAAGCGGAGTGTTAAAGTCGCGTTCCAGCGCAGCATCAAACTCTTTGGCGCACTCAGAAACCATGGCCAAGGCCTCTTCTTTTGGGCCGCCAGCACCTTCGGCCATGAACATTTCATAGTATGCGGTTTCGACCTGGCGCCACTTGGTGAGGTTTTCTTTTAAGAGATCCTCAGAATAGTCTATTGGCTTTGAATAATGTCCAGAAAGACAAAAAAGCCTGATTATGTTTGGGCCCCAGTTTTCCATCACGTGTCTTACAGACTTGATGTTCCCAAGTGACTTGGACATTTTTTCTCCGTTTATTGTGACCATCCCGACGTGCATCCAGACCTTGGCAAGCGGTTTTTTTGTAAATGCCTCTGTCTGCGCTATCTCATTTTCGTGGTGGGGGAAAATTAGGTCGCGGCCTCCACCGTGAATCTCAAACTCTTTGCCCAAATATCTGAGACTCATGGCCGAGCACTCTATGTGCCAGCCTGGTCTCCCATCGCCCCAGGGGCTTGGCCAATGTGGATCCGTTTGTGAAAACTTCCAGAGGGCAAAGTCAAGAGGGTCGTTTTTTGTCTCGTCTACTTCTATCCTTGCTCCGGAAATCAGGTCGTCGGTTTTCTTTTTTGAGAGCTTGCCGTATTCCGGGAACTTTGAGACAGAATAGTAGACGCCGTTTTTTGCGACGTATGCGACTCCTGTGTCTATGAGGTTTTGTATCAGCGCTATCATGTCTGGTATGTGCTCTGTTGCCTTCGGATATGTTGTTGCGCGCTTGATGTTTAGTTTGTCAAAATCCTCAAAGTAATGCGCGATGTATTTTTTGCTGATCTCGTCGGCGGTTTTGTTTTCAGAGCTTGCGCGATTTATTATTTTGTCATCGACATCGGTAAAGTTCTGGACAAAGTTAACGGTGCATCCCTTTGATTCTAAAAAGCGCCTGAGCGTATCAAAGACTATTATGGTTCGTGCGTGGCCTATGTGGGATTCGTCGTATACTGTGACTCCGCACAGATAGATCCCGACGTTTTTTGTAGTTATTTCACACTCCTGCATACTTAGCGTGTCAAAAATCTTCATTTTACATCAATCTGGTCCTGGCGGCATTATCCTCTTGTGTTCATTTTTTTTATACATTTGATGGATTTTCTCGATTTTTCCTTTTTCGACACCGGTAATATCTGCAGTTTCGCCAATTGACATTTTCTTGTCAACCATGCAGTACAGTGCAGAGTCGATCTCCTCATACGTGATGCCTATCTCGTCTTCTGCTACGTGTCCCTTCCATAGGTGCGGGCTGCTTTTCTTTGCGATGATTGATTGACTGACGCCCAAAAACTTGGCAAGCTCTCTTACCTGGGTTTTATACAGTGATATTATGGGGCAAACATCCGCACTGCCGTCGCCGTACTTGGTAAAGTATCCTATGAGGTGCTCCGATTTGTCGCTAGAGCCTATGACGATATAGTTCTTCAAATTTGCATAATAATACAAAATCGAGGCGCGTATCCTTGCGCGCAAATTGCCTAGCGCGCGTTCTTCCGGCTCTAAGACATTTGCAAACTGCGAATGAATCAAACTAATGTCGATCAGCTTGTAGTCGAGTCCCAACATGTCTACTAGGTGTATGGCGTCCTGCGTTTCTTCTTTTGGGGAAACTCTGCTGTCGGGCATTATCAACGCAAGAGTTTTGTCCTTAAACGATCTTGCGCAAATGTGTGCAATTACTGCCGAGTCTATTCCGCCGCTGAGCCCAAACACAAAACCCTGCGATTTGGGCGTGTATTGAGCAAGAAACGATTCAATATCGCTTTGGATTTTTGCATAGTCCCTTTTGGTTATTTCGTCAAGAATCTGTTTGTTCACAAGATTTGATTCATATCGATGAATTAAAAACCGTATCTTAAATGTCGATATAGATGCCGTCGGCTCGCGCCTCGACTTTGTATGTCTGTAGCTTGACATCCTTGAGATAGTCTAGCAGTACGCCTGTCTTGATGTTATAGTGCCAAAAATGGAGCGGGCATTCCACGACATCTCCCTCAAGCTTGCCTGGAGCAATTGAGCCGTCCTGGTGTACACACAAGGCATCGATTCCATGGTATCCGTCCTGGTTGAAAATGGCGACCTTTTTGCCATCGACATCGAACTCCTTTCCACTACCTTTCTCAATGCTGTTTTTTTCGGCTACTTTTTTCCAGACCAATATACTGTCTGAAAAATCTGAATATTTAGATTTATTCCAGTTATGTGCCTTGTCGACTAATTCATAAAATTCCTGACCATATAATCTAGGTTTTTCCACA
>CAZITM010000047.1:0-11414 GCA_964542205.1 uncultured Candidatus Nitrosotenuis sp. | reverse complement strand
GCAGGACGTCAGCTTCCCAAGCTGAAGGTCGCGGGTTCAATTCCCGCACTCCGCACCTTACATTTCCTTTATTGCCTGTAAAATGCTGTCTTTGTCCTTTGCGTTTGGTGTGTATTTCAGATAGCTCTCAAAGTCTTGTTTTGCTTCTTTGATTTTCTTTTGTTCGAGCCTTGCCAGCCCACGATTTTTGTAGATGGGACCAAATCTGGCGGCGTTGATGTCAATTGCCTTGGAGTAGTATGATTCTGCCTTTTCGTATTGTTTTGCCTTTAGGTAATAGTTCCCGAGGCCTCTGTATGCCAAGTAGCACCTTTTGTTATTTTCTATGCTTTTTTCATAATATGAGATGCATTCTGGCGAGTTTTTTTCATTGTATATACCGCCCAAAAGACACTGCGCAGTAGAGTTTGTCTTATCTAGATTAATTGCGTCCTTTAGTGTTTTGATCGCATCTTCTGTCCTGCCTTGCAGGTTCAGCTTTTCTGAGACAAAGCAGAGTCTGTTTGATTTTTCCGAGTTGTTATCGACTCTTATGGTCGATATGATGTCGGTTGATGCAACAAGTATTGCAAGTTTGCCGTCTTCTTCCCAGAGTCTGTCAAATTGTTTTTCTGGGATCATGCCTATCTGATCTGGCTGCGGCATGTAGTGGATTATCGATTTTTCCTTTTCGTCGTAGCCAGAGATCACAGAGGCGTGCTGTACCACCTCAAAGAGCCCCGGCAAAATTACTATCGGGGGGATGCCCATGTCGATTATTTTTTTTAGCTCGGAAAGAGACGAACGTAAGATTAGGCTTCCGAGGCCGTGTCGTTCTGCTAATTCGATTCCTTCTATTAGGATGCTGCCGCGTACGTTTGTGTATTTTTTTGCGATTTCCCTTGCCTCGGCAAACGGAAGATTTACGTTCCAGTATTTCGATACGGCACTAACTGCCAAGGGCAGACAGATGTTTTCCTCAGATACTGGAGGCAGTAATAATTCGTGCTCGCTCATGGCTTGGCTTTGTTTTTCTTAATAATATTAATCAAAGCGAGATAAATCTCTCAATTAGTGAGAGGCCGTCTTTTGTCATTTCAGGATGAAACTGCGTTCCAAAGATTTTTGAGTTCTGATATTGTACCATTTCATATTTACAGCTATCTGAGCTTGCAAGCTGGACAAGCGATTTGCCAAGTTGAGATATTTCATAGTTATGGCTGTGGTATACGTTGAGCGTCCCCTCGTACAGTGGGTTTTTTCTTAATACATTTACGGTGCAGTGGCCTTTTTGTTGCGAGTCCATCTTTCTGATTGTGCCGCCTACCGTCAGTGCCAGGATTTCAGCGCCGTAGCAGATTCCAAGCAGATGTTTTTTTTCAGATATGGCGTGCTTGATTATTTTTGAGTTTAATGCGTTCATTTCTTTGTTGTTTTGCCTTCTTCCTGACAAAATGAAAGATTTGGATGTGACGATTTCTGTGGGGCTTATTTTGTCAAACGATAATGCAGAAAACTCTAGCTTCTTTTCTGAGAGAAACTCTGTTATGTTTTTTGTAAATACAGAGCCGTTATCGACTAGCAGCAGCATTTGGGATTTACTTGCCCACTTCGATTGAGATGTAGTGAAGCTCCGCTACGTTCTCAATTGTCACTATTGTCCCTATGTTTACTGTATCACCATCTTGCCACATGAGCACCCGCTTTGATCTTGGTATGACAAAGTCATCAGCAAACTTGTCCAGCAGGTCGTTTGTTGCCTCGAGGTCTGCATGTGTGAAGAACGAGATCTCGGCTTCCCTAAATGAGAGCGGTATTTGTAGCGATGTCGGCGTCACTATTTCAATGCCTTTGTCTTCAAACACGGACTTGATCGCCTCAATTCTGGCGTTTTTGTCAAATCCTGGCTCGCTGGTGGCCGTCGATGTGGGTACGACTCCTGCGAGCTCCTTGAGGTAGGCCTCAAATGCCTCTTGCTGGGTGCTCCCAAGACCGACATAGTATTCGCCGTTAAAGGCGGCACCCACCGCAGCAATCGTACCAAGCTGGGCCACCACTCCGCCGGCGCCTGCCGTATAGACCGGTATAAAGTAGACATCATGGTCTCCTACTCTGTATAAGATATTTTCGCCAATGCGCGGTGTGCGCAAAAGCGTTTTCAGCTGCGCAAAGTCATTGTCCTTATCTAGGGCCTCGCGCACCGCTGTTGGTCCGATTAGTTTTGTCGTAGATTCTAGTGGAACTTGGTAGAACTGCATGTTGCCAAGAGTCGGCAGGTCGTTTTCTACTACCATGTACCCCGACAGGTTCCTTCCCTGCGAGCCCCTTAGCTCCAACGAGAGAAGCCCTAGGAATTTGGGAGTATCAAATCCTGGCGGTTTTGCCACGATATAGTATGCTTCTAGCTTTTGAGGTATTTCGTAAAACAAGTTTGCTTGTATGAATGTCTCTGTGTTTGTCACATGGTAAATGTTGAACATCTCAGTTTTCCATGTGAAAAGCTCTTGCGGATATCTTATCTGTTCATTTAGCCACGTTGGTATTGGTTGGAACTTGTCGCCATATTGGCTTTGAAGAATTTTTGAAAAATAGTCATCTCCGTACTTGAGCAGCGTGATATTTCCGTCATATGTGTCAACTAGGGCAAACCCAACGAGTCGCAGGTACGGGTTTCCAATCGACCATGGGACTGAGTGTGTATCGAATCCCACTATGAGTGGGACAAGCCAATAGGTGTTTTTGCCATCAGTTACAGGATAAAAGTCCAGTTTTTGCCCAAACAGATCATAGAGAAAATACGGGTACATCACTTCCATTCTGTCGTAGACGTCCTTGTATCGCATTACGTGTACGGATGTGCCTGGGTACGATAGAAGGAAGTTTGGTTCAAAGATCCAGCTCAGAGGAGGCAGGACATCAATGCCACCGCTGCCAGAGTAGAACGCGCCGTTGAGCTCTTGGCTTGTGGTTCCTCGGTTTGTAGGATATGCAGACCAGGTTTCGCCAAAGAGCCCCCCCTCCCCGTAATAGATTGCCCTCTGTGAGAATATTTTGCTGCTATCTACAGATTGGCCGGTGGTTGCCTCCAGTGTCAAAAATCCGTTTGGAACGTGTGTATACACGAGGTGCTCATTGTACCATCGGTTTTCTAGGCTTACAGTAGGCGGCAGAACCGGTTTCATTGACGCAGTCCAGTAAAGTGTATTGTTGAATCTAAGAATATCGTTGTCTTCAAAATCGATGTATGGTATGAGGCCGATTTCCGGCTTTAGCTTTGCGTATGCTGCCTCCCAGTCCCAGATTCTAATCGAGTCAAGTACGTCACGGTTTTTTTCTATGTATCCTTTTATGTTGTTTGGCGAAATCGACGCTAGATTGACATCGTTGACTTTAATCTTGATTTTGTCCAGCTCGCCAAGATACCTGTTTACGTAGATTTGTTGTTGCGTGTATGGCCCAAGATATTCTATTTTACGTGCGTCCGCTATGCTATTGTTTACTGCCATTATCGAGCCGGCTATTATCCCAATTGCAATCAGGGTGAAAATTCGGATGTAGATGTCGCGTTTTATTGGATGTGTCAGGATCTTGGAGCGGACTCTGTCAAAAACCGCAAATGCAATTAGGGCAAATCCCGCCGCAAGTGTCCCCCCTATCACATAGCGGGTATTGTAGTCGATTTGTTCCGTAAAGAAGAGGTTTATGCCAGCCCAAATAACACCAATTCCAATAACTGCTTCTATTGTGGAGACGTAGTTTAGGTACTTGGGCTTGCCTTGAGACGAATCATAAATGTATGATGTGATCACTCTGACTATCGAGTGAAGGCCGACATACAACGCAAGCCTCACTCCTATGGCGCCCAACAGCGGAGGAACCACTATCGTCAGTGCAGGGATTAATTCTATTACGGTTTGTGCAGGCTCTGATGATTGTGGTGTGATAAATGGCAACGAGAAAATAGTTGGTATGTTTGCGATACCCAGATCGTTGCCATCGAGCATGTGGACTAGGGCCAGCCCAAACATGATGTTGGTAAAAAACGCGCCAAACAGGAAGACCTTGGTTATCTGCCAGATCACAAATTGCGGAACGCTCAGCCTATGATCTTTGAAGCTTGAGATGTTTTTCGATACTGGATCGTGTGTGCCTCTATTCAAAAACGTGATTGCCACATGTATCGAATACCAGACTATTGAGGATCTGTTCTTTATGTCTACATTGAGAAGAGCTATGGCGGAAAGTACTACTGCCGAGATGATGGAGTAATAGAGCGGTTTTGTGAACAGCTCTCCAAACTCCGTCATGTTCATAGACAGGATGACTCCCTGGTTTCCCACCATTATCAGGACTATAATGCCAATTATCGCAATTATTCCAAGGCGTATGAGCCTACCTGCGTTTGGTTGTGGCGAGCTGGATTCAGCTGATGAATACAAAATCACGGTTTTTCCTTTGGGGACAAATTAATGTCTTAGGGTCAGGCGCAAATACTAGGTCAGGGTAGCGCATCCCTTGCAGATCATATAAACAGCGGCGTATTTCGGTATGGTCAGCTGCTCGTTATTGTAGGGGCCGAACTTTTTGGACTTTAGGCGGAATTCGACTGGGCAGTTTGCAGTTACCGTTACCTTGTCATCATCGATAAAACACGCCTCCTGTGCCGGATTGAACTTTGTGAGGTCCTTGCATAATGTCTTTGTGAGGCCGCTTTTGCTGTTTATTGTCCCCCCGAGCCTGAAGATCCTGTGAACGTCGATCGTGACGTTTGGATCGACGCGGACGCCGATTTCTATTTGTACGGTTTCCAGCCTTTTTTTGAATGCTGTGTATCCTTCTGATATGATCTGTTTTGAGATCTTGGGTTTGTTTGATTTTGAGCCAAAGATCTGCCTTGATACTCGGCCCAGCCAGCCTTTGTCGTCAAGATCTACAAACTGGGACTTGGCAAAGTTGTATTTTGCGCCGAAGGTTTCCGGCATTGCTCCTTTTAGCATCACATAGTCCACAAGATCTGCTCTTTGCCTAGAGTCAAGCTTCTCATAGTTGGAATCTGAGACATATACGTGGAATCCCTCATTGCCTGAAAAATACACCTCGATGTTTTCTTTTTTTATCCCGAGATCCAGAGTCAGGACTGTGAGGAGTTTTTTTACCTCGTTTTTTGCCGCGGAGATACATTCAGTGCAGAGCACCGATGTTGTCTCGAACTTTGCGCCGCCGCACTTGGGACACAGGGCCGAGTTTGCAAATACGTTTGCACAGTTTGTGCATTTTTTGCAGGTGTGGCGCTGCCTGCACGGGAGGTTCAGGTCTTTTGCATCAATATCAAATATCAGATCTGCTGCCTGCCAGTCCTTTTCTGCCATGGGCAGATTTGGAAAGGAATAGCGCGCATTTGAGCAATAAACGTCTGACGGTATCTGCGTCATGAGAAGGAGGTGTAGATCCTTGTCGGATTTTAGCGAGATGTGCCGGTTCATTCCGGAATTGATCTTCTGGTATCCAAACTCTCGCATCTCCGGATTTTTTGGTGTGTGGATCAGATCAAAGTGCTCAAAGTAAAATTTCTTGAAGGACTCTTCAAGAAATCTTGCGTCTTTTTCAAGCATTTGGTACCTTTTTCCTCCCAAACTGTAGCGGGTTGACGATGCTGTCGCATTCCGGTATTGCAAAGCAGAGGTTTTCGCTTCGTAGCTTGTCACATGATGGGCATGCGTACTTGGTTCCGCTCCCAAAGTTTCCTGCCAGGTGTTTTAGCTGGTAAAGTGTTATTCTTTCATTATAGTCAGGTGCGTTTTTGAAAAGCGGTGCTATCTCTTCAATCGTCTGCCCTTTGTTTAGCAGATAGGTGGCCAGCATAAAGCGTCCTGAGTGCGGTAGGTTTTCTCCCTTGTTCAGGACATCTATTGCGTGTTTTATGCAGGGTGGGTATTCAGTTGTTTCTATTATTTGCACAGAGAATTTTTTTGCCAAAGTGACTAGATCGTCTACATGTTTTTTAAAAGAGTCTGGCACCACAGGTATGTTTGCAGAGCGAATTTTTGAGCTGATAAAGTTATCAAGTTCCTTTCTTATCAGCCTTACCGTTTCGTGTGCGGAAAGAAAGACGTTTCCACCGTCCACCAGTCTGTTGACCAGCTTCCATTCTTGTTCGTGAAAATGAACGGAGTGTTTGAGATAGTCAGGGACGGGGATGACAAAATAGTCGCCGGTTTTTCGAATCTCCATTGCAAAGAGGTCTCTAATTATCTTGATTGCAATCTGTTCGTTTATCTTGCTTGTCATGTCTGCAAGATCTTTTTCTAGGAACTTTTCTGCACGTCTTGCCTCTGCCAGCGAGAATCGTTTAATCAGAGTAGGCATGTTGCTTTGCTTGAGCAGGATTACTGCTACAAGAAAGGAAAACACCTCGATGTCAAGTGCCTTTATGTTAAAGTCAGAGTTGAAGATCTTGCCATCCGCTGCTGTCCTAATTCGAGAGACCGCAAGATCTATTATTGGCCTGAGATCCTCGTCTTTGTCGAACTGTTCCAGTGTGAATCCTTTTTCCCTTAGATAGTTTCCAGCTTCCGTCAAAAATGGATACTTGGCAATGTCCTCTGTTCCCAGCTTTAGCACAGGTCTAATCTGTCCATTTGACGTTAAAAATTTGAGTGTTTGGCTAATAGTAGTTTAAATTATCAGAATTTGACTGGTCAATATGCGTGTAGGCCTTCACGTATCGATTTCTGGCTCCCTTGGAGCTGCAGTTGACAACGCAATAGAGCGCCAGTGTACTGCTTTTCAGATATTTACGCGCAGCCCCAGAATGTGGAGTGCAAAGGAGATCCCAAAAAAAGATGCCGCCGAGTTTAGGGAAAAACTAACATCAAGCAAAATAGACCGGTTTGCGACGGTTGCGCACATGCCATATCTGCCGAATCTTGCGTCGCCAAATGCAGATACCTACAAAAAATCCGTCTCAGTTTTGATAAAGGAGGTGGAAAGGTGCGGGCAGCTTGGCATACCGTACCTGGTAGCACACCTCGGCAGCCACATGGGCGAAGGCGAACAAAAAGGGATAAGGCAGCTCGTAAATGCCTTTTCAGAGGCAGCGTCTGTCAAAAACGATGTTGTCATTTTGCTTGAAAATACAGCTGGCCAAAAGAACTCGGTCGGTTCTGATTTTGCCCAGTGGGCTGAGATCTTTTCTCAGTTAAAGCCCAAGGAACGGTTTGGTGTCTGTTTTGATACTTGTCATGCATTTGCATACGGATATAATCTCAAGACGGAAAAAGACGTGGCCGAGACCTTTAAGAAATTTGAAGAGTCCATAGGATTTGAAAACCTCAAGATCCTGCATCTCAATGACTCAAAGGGCGAGCTAGGCTCGAATCTTGACAGACATGAGCACATAGGCCTTGGCAAGATTGGTGAACGGGGAATGGCTGCAATAATTAAACTGATCAACAAAAAAAACATACCAATAATTCTGGAGACACCAATAGACAGCACAAGGGATGATTTTGGCAACATAAAAAAGGTAAAAGAGCTTGCATAGTTTGAAATTTATTTCAAGTGACGGGGGATGGATCGTTGAACTATGATTCCATAATGCAGCTTGCGCTTGAGCGCGGATTTTACTTTCCAAGCTGTGAGATATACTCTGATGCCCAGGCTGGGTTTTGGGAGTATGGCCCATCCGGAGTGAGTATGAAGACCAAGTTCATAGAGTTGTGGAGGCGGGAACTTGTGCGACGCGACGGGATGCTCGAGATTGACGGCTCCCAGATAATGTCGCAGTCGGTCTTTGAGGCCTCTGGGCACTTGGCAAGCTTTGCCGATCCTGTAGTGAGGTGCAAGCAGTGCGGCCTAAACCACAGAGCTGACAAGCTCATTTTCGAAGTTTCAAAAATAGAGATTCCAGAAAGCGCAGACCTTGGGGAATTTGACCGCGTGATTTCCGAAAAAAACATTCGGTGTCCAAAGTGCAAGGGCGAGTTTGACAAAGCGCGAAAATTTAACATGATGTTCAAAGTGGAGATCGGCCCAGAGGCAGAGTCTGCCTATCTGAGGCCGGAGACGTGCCAGTCCATATTTGTGGACTTTCCGAGGCTTTTTAAAACAATGCGGGGAAAGCTGCCCCTTGGGATTGCGCAGATCGGCAAAAGTTTTAGAAACGAGATCTCGCCAAGGCAGAGTCTGCTGAGGTTGCGCGAGTTTTACCAAGCAGAAATCGAGGTCTTCTGCAACCCAAACAAGCTAAACGATTTGGAGAGGTTTTCTGAAATTCAGAATACGACAATCAGGCTTTGGTTAAACGAGGAGTCGAAGGCGATGACTTGCAAAGAGGCGGTGGAATCCGGAGTGCTGCCAAACAAGTTCGTCGCGTATTATCTTGGCCTTCTCACGGAATTTTATGAAAAGACCGGAATAGACATGACAAAATCCAGATTTCGAAAATTAGGCGAAAAGGAAAAGGCATTCTATGCAAGCGTTGCCTTTGATTTTGAGGTCCAGACTACTATTGGCTGGCTTGAACTGGTGGCGTGCAACTACCGCTCAGACTATGACCTGACGAGTCATGCAAACAAGAGCAAGGAAAAATTTGAAGTCCTTGATGATGAGCAAAAGGTCCTGCCACACGTATTTGAGATATCGATGGGAATAGACAGAAGCCTCTACACTATCTTGGAGCACAGCCTAAAAGACGACAAACAAAATGAAAGGATTGTTCTTTCCATAAAACCATATCTGGCGCCAGTACACGTAGGAGTTTTGTCTTTGGTCAAAAAAGACGGCCTCAAGGAAAAAACGGACGAGATTTTCATGGCACTGAGGCGCAAATATGATGCGTTTTTGGACCATTCTGGCGCAATAGGAAGAAGATATAGGAGGCTAGACGAGGTAGGTGCTCCCTTTGCCATAACTGTGGATCACCAGACGCTGCAGGACCAGACGGTAACTTTGCGTCATCGCGACTCTATGCAACAGGACAGAATCAAGATTTCAGATATCGATTCTGTACTAGCTAGGGTAGTCTCATTTCCCTAAAAGCGGTGTCTGGTTTTGTTCAGAGCTGACCGTTACTAGTTTCAGATAGGTTGGCCTGTATTTCATTTTGAGATGTACGTTTTCTATTGCGTGGGCTTCTGGGATTATTCCGGAATCAGACTCTAGGCTTACGTTCCATGTTCCTTCTATTGGATCAACTGACGTTATGGAGAATCTCTCAAGTGGGCTGTCCTGTCCTGAATACCTGACTCGGTATACCTGGCCGTCGATTTCTACGCTGATGGTATTTCCTCTGTTTCCTGCAGTGCTATACTTGACCAGACACGACTCTGACTGCCCTATAACGCATGTTCCATCCGGTGCAACTACCCTGTAGTGCAGTGCTGGGTTGTCATCAGATGAGTATAACAGTCCCACTCGGGCCACTATTTGTCCCTCGTCTATGACCGATGAGACGTTAATAGGCTCTGAGAGAGGCGATATCATGGTTTCCTTGAATGTCTTCACTTGCACCTGTGAGGTTTTGATTGTCTTGTCGTACAGGTTTAGCTGTGCATATACGGAATAATCCTTATCCATTCCATCTTCTGGAATATCCCATTCAAGGTTTACGATAGAGTTTCCTTTGAGGAGTTGTGGCGGTGACGTGTACACAGTCTTGCCGTCTACAATCAAGGACACCGTTCCGAGCAGTGTGTTTTTTTCATTGTAGATGTAGGCGGTGGGCCTGTATGTGGTGCCCTGTGCCTTGCTTGGGGGAGAGTCCAGCTCCATTTTTGCGTCAATCTCGTACGATGGTTTTACTCCGATCACATGTCTTTCTGAGCTTTGTACCTTTCCTTCATTGTTTATGACATGGATCCAGTATACCATTGCAGGCGATTTCATAAACGACTGCGGCAGGCTGGCTGAGACCACGTATGCGTTTGTTATGTTCTGGAGCGGTGCGACGTCCATCTTTACTGCGGCATAGTTGCTAAAGTTACCGCCTGCCACATTGACTCTGAGCTCTGCCCGTCTTATGGCAGTTGGGCTGTCTACTATCGCAGTCACTTTGAACTGGTCATCTGGATTCATGAACTGGTTTGGTGTAGTTGCGTCAACTGGCTTGTTTTCGTTTATCTGGAATCTGACAGCAAATATGTTTGGATTTCCTTCTGCTATGGTCGGTTCAAGGGCTCCTGCCTTGTCAATCTCTGACATCGGATTGACAATTATCGTGTTTCTACATTCGTCCATGTTTACTAGGTATGTGGTGGATGCAGCAGCTCTTCCCCCTGTTTGTTCTACGGTGACAATGAAGAAGTTTAGCTTTCTGTCTAGCGGTGCTTCGTACACGTATCTGCTGATCTGGAGCGCTTTGTTTTCCTCCAAATATGGCTGGTCTTTTGCAAGTGTTGCTGAATATACCTCACTGAGTGGGGTTCTGATCTTTACGTTTGGTGGTGGTGCATCTGAGCCACTCGCACCAACTATGATTCTTACCATGTTTTGCTCACAGACATCGTATGAGATTTCGTATATTGCAAGAGGCGAGATGAGCTTTCCTCCAAATCCAGATACCCCTACACCGCCTCCGCCACCGCCTCCACCGCCTCCACCGCCTGAGCCGGCTCCAGAAGGCGCTGAGCTGCCAGTGCTTGAGGATGTTGCTTTAGTGGTACCGAATATGGTAAAGTGCGTGGTCCATACTATCAGATCAGAACCATTATTGAATACGCATTCTCCTGTGCCACCCAATTGTGCTGTAACTGTGGCAAGGTCATCTGCCGTGCACTGAGTAGTAATGAATACAACGTTGGTATCGGTGGGTCTCTTAAAGAACGCCGTGAATCCTTGTCCTCCGCCATCTCCTGTGAACTTGATTCTTACTGGCTTGTCAAGCGTCATTTGTTGCGAGCTCAGTCCAATTTCTATTGGAGTGATTTCGCTATATGTTGTTGTGGTAGTAGTTCCTCCACTAGTAGATGTAGTGGGTGGGATTGAAACCGGCGAGAACGTCGGCAACAACAAGAGTCCGTTCCATCCTGCCGGTCCCGTGACGGTAGTAGAGTCTGCAAACGAGACTTCGACATCAAAGCTTGGCCTGGAGGAGTCTACGTCGATTGTGACGGTAGGTCCATTAGATATGGTGACGGCGTTGCCACTCTTAATTCTGGTATAGTTGATAGATAGGTTTGTCGGTTGGAATGCATCGACGATTATGTTTTCCAATGCTGCGCTTGAGCTTAGTATTACCAGTTCAGCGTTGCTATGATCGATTATTGTAGTGTGTTGAGTGTTTCCGATTAGTTCCTGTTGCGGTGTCTTGTTCATCAGTGCTACAGCATCCGATGAAGTGACAAGTAGGTTTGTAGTAGATCTGGTCAGTACCGCATTTTGTGTGGCTGTGGCCTGGAGAGGTAGTGTTTCTGTGAGGTAGGTGTTTGCGGCATGGG
>CAZITM010000046.1:0-12369 GCA_964542205.1 uncultured Candidatus Nitrosotenuis sp. | reverse complement strand
TTGTAAACGAGCACGATAAATTATTTGAGGCTCTGGGTTCAGAAAAAAAAGACGACCTCTACAAACAATAAAACTGCGAACAAATTTTAGTTCCAATTTCTTTTGATGTTATTCTTTGTGTTGATTCTAAACATATCAATCCAACACTTTCATTAAAGAGGATCCTTTACGATTTTTTCTTTCTTTTTAATTGCTGATTTATCGCTTGGCGTTTGGCTCTTCTAGCGGCATGATCTTGCCATTCATCTGATATCATATATGACATAAAAACAGTTTAAAGGATTTGTTTTCTGAGGGGCGTGAAATTCAAAAAATAATGAAGGGATATTCTAAGCGTCCCAATTCGCTTTCTAGATCAATTACATGCTTTTGTAAACGCTTTCACGCGGTTCAATTTTATGTATTGTTATTTTCTTGTCTGCCCAACATACCTCGTACATACGCCTCAAACTTAGAATCCTTAATCTATACATAGGGTCAAACCCCTTTAGCTTTACAACATCATCCATAGCAGGAATCAGATTGTCTTTGGATGCGATTATGCCTAATGATCAATTAACTATATGCTAATTCGTTGAAAGGAAATTAAAGAAAGAGTTGGTATTCTTACGTGATGTCCAGTGAAAAATCTAAAGTAAACCTGGCTAAAAGTTTTGCAAAGAAAAAACACTTTGGTCAGATTAAAAAAGACGGCATTACTCCAGTTTACAAGCATCTAGAGGCAGTAACAGGCAAACTAAGATACATTGGGATAGCCGATGAGATAATTCTAAGTGCAGCATATCTTCATGACGTTTTAGAATCTACAAAAACCACTTTTGATGAACTAGAGTCATTATTTGGCAGAAAAATTGCGTTGTTAGTACTGTCGTTGACAAAAGACAGAAGACTGCCAAAAAATGCAAGGGAGAAGCAATACCTGAAGCAACTCAAAGAATCTTCCCTTGGTGCAAAATTGATAAAACTTTGTGATATTGCCTCAAATTTGGAAGATATCCACAATTCAAAGCTTTCACATCTGGTAAAAACCAAGAAAATCATCAAAATTCTTCACTACGTCAAAATGATCAAAGGCGACATTTTTAAGAATATCAAAAAATATCCAAATATAAGGAAATTAATTTCTGCAATAAATCAGGTGGTTGTCTACTATGATCAAAAGCCAATTGAACCAAAGATTAAATAGTTGTCTGCATGGGAATCAAAACACAGGTTATGACATTAGCCTTGGAGTATTCCTAAACCGTGTCAATACGACTCTGATAATGTCTATCAAACAATAGTGAAATGGTGGACACGTGAAAGGATTAGAATTAGTATTGCTTGCACTGGGAGGATTGACAGGAACATTTCTGCGATACAAAATTACAGAATCGCCGATACTTTTTGGTGCGTTGCAAACAAATGTTTTGATTGTTAACATAGTGGGCAGCTTTATCTTGGGATTGTTTTTCGTTATGACTCAACAATGGAACCTTGACACAAAATATGTCCTGTTTGCAACAGTCGGATTCTGTGGTTCTCTTACAACAATGTCATCTTTTGCATTAGAAACAACAAATCTCTTGGATAATAAACAATTTAGCATTGCCGCACTAAATATAATTGCGAATGTCGGCTTATCGATTGGAGCAATATTTGGTGGTAGAACACTAATGGGCCTGATTATTGCGGTGGATTGAAGCATGCGCACACAAAAGATGTATTGTTTGATAATCCGAATAAAGAAAAATGACAACTTCAACGGAAAACGAATCCATAATGTTATTCTGGATGTATTAAAGAACGGCAAAATCTCTGGCGCTACTATCTGGACAGGTTTTGCCGGCTATGGTAAACGTGGCAAATCAAACTTCCAGATAGAAGGTATCACTATGAATATGCCATTACTCATAGAAGTAGTTGATAGTCTCTTAAAGCTTGAAAAGATTCTGCCTGAGATTAAGGAAATAGTTGGAGACAATGGCCTAGTCACAATACATGAAGTAGGAGTAGTCTAGATCGACTACTTGCTTTCCTCAAAGACATTGTTTAGGGGGGGATTTGTAAAATCTCATCTTGTAGAAGCAGGAAAGCCAGAATCCCTTTAGGATCGAGAGTATGTCAGATTCTTTAGAATTACTGCAGAACCGGTAACGCCTTCTTAGGTTTAGTATTAGGTGCTTTCTTGATTATGGAAGGCTGCTGCTGCATCACACAATGAAGCGCACCCATTCCGTATATGAGATCCCTGCAGTCAATCCCAACTATTTTTCTGCCGGGGAATGCACGTTGGATTATTTTTTGCGCCAGGCGATCGTTTTTGTGCTTGTAGGTAGGAACCAAGACAACTTTGTTTGCTATGTAAAAGTTAAGATAGCTTGCCGGCAGTCTGGTCTTTTTGCCCCTGACTGTTGTGTTGATTGCCGGGGGCATCGGCATCTTGATTACTTTGAACTTGGCTCCGTCCTGGTCAGTCGACTTGATAAGAGTCTCATAGTTTTCCTTAAGCACGGAATGGTTTTCGTCACGGGGATCTTCCTCAAAAGCACAAAGAATTGTTTTTGGGTTGACAAAGCGTGCCAAATTGTCGATGTGGCCGTCAGTATCGTCTCCTGCCACGCCGCCCTTTAGCCATATTACGTTGGTTGCTCCAAAATAATTTCTCAGGTATCTCTCAATTTCGCCCTTTGTCAAGTGTGGGTTTCTGTTCTTGTTTAGGAGGCACTGCTCTGTAGTGAGTATTGTCCCCCTTCCGTTCACATCCACTGCACCGCCTTCCATGACTATGCCAGGCCTGAAGTTGTTCAGCTGCAGGCTGCTACTTATGACGGATGGAATCTGCGTGTCTTTTTTGAGGTCGTCGTACTTTCCTCCCCACGCGTTGAATATCCAGTGCACAAAAGCTGCTTCGTCTTTTTCTTTATTGACTACAAAGATAGGGCCATAATCTCTGAACCAGACATCTGCATAATCCCAGACATACATGTTTATCTTCTTTAGATCAATGCCGTTTTGATCAAGCATCTTTGTTACCCTTGCCTTTGCCACAGAGTCTTTGACAAAGAGATTGATGCTTTCGTTTTTGTGCAGCGCAGAAATTATCTGCAGATATGTCTGTTCTATCTTTTTGATCCTGCCTGGAAATGTGACTGGGTCGTGCGGCCATGCAAGCCACGTCCCATCGTGTCTTTCCCACTCTGCCGGCATAAAGTAGCCAAGCCTATTTGGGGTCTCGCTCAAAACGCGTGAGCTGATAAGGCCATAGGTATTTGGAAGCCTGTTTCTGAGAAATCCCCATCCATCTTGGATCCTCTTATTCTGTGAGATATCGAGATCGGCGATGATCACCTCTTCGTCGGAGCCTGCCTTTTTGATTATTCTTCCAAATGCGTCACATACAAACGAGCCGCCCCAGAACTTTACCTTGTCCTCGGTTCCGACCCTGTTGACGGACGCTATGTGTATGCCGTTTGCTATTGCATGTGAGCGCTGGATGTTTTCCCAGGCCGTGTGCCAGTCATCCTCAGAGAGGGGATCTCCTTCGAGGTGCCCGATTGCTGATGGGTAGAAAATCAGCTCGGCCCCCTGAAGTGCGAGTGTCCTTGCGGCCTCTGGAAACCACTGATCATAGCAGATGAGCACCCCAAAATTCACATCTGGAGTTCTGAAAACCTGATAGCCGGTGTTACCTGTATCGAAATAGTTTTTTTCATAGAAAAATGGATCCTGCGGAATGTGCATTTTGCGGTATGTGCCCATGAGATTGCCATCAGAGCCGATTACAACTGCCGTGTTGTAGCGTTTGTCCGACTCTTTGTCCTGCTCAAATATTGGTGCAATTATGATTACGTTTAGCTCCTTTGCCAGGCTCGACAGTGCAAAAGTAGTGGGTCCTGGGATAGACTCTGCCAGACTCGCTGCGTTTTTTTTCTCCTCGATTGGGAAATACTTGGTTCTATACAGCTCCTGGAGGCAGATTATTTTAGCGCCCTTAGATGCAGCATACCTTATCTTTTCTGCAGATCGCTTCATGTTTTGTTCAATGTCGTCGGATAACTTGGTCTGAACCAGTCCTATAGTAATGATTCGCTTGTCTGCCATCACTGCAAACCTGATTTAGGTTTCTTATTTAGGTTCTGAAGAACTTTTTAATCACTATGACGCATCATACATGAAGTGAAAAAGGCCCAACTTTGTGCAGGTTTGCTTGCTGCGTTTTTGTCGTTTTCGTTTATTCCGGCACAGGCAATCCAGATGGGAGGGCCTGAATCGCACATGCACGACCACGTGGAACTTGTCGTATTGGGATCTCCGCGATCCCAGTTCCTTGCCGATGTTCCGCTAAACATGATAGAGTGTACCGAGGGCTTTGAGCTGATAATGAAAAAAACCACCGGCATGCCGGCATGTGTCAGGCCTGCGACGGCGTCAATTTTGATAGAGCGCGGCTGGGGCATACACGTTCTGCCCGACTATGAAGACAAAGACAACAATTCTGACATGCTTGCTACAGACAATGGCCAGTTTTCCGTCAAGACCCAGACCGTCGTCTATTTTGATAACTATACAGGGTTTCTTGCGGTCCCAGACGCCCAAGGCCAGGACTTTCCAGGCATTGTGATGATTCATGAGTGGTGGGGCCTAAATGACAACATTCGAGATATGGCAAAAGAGCTTGCATCGCATGGCTATGTGGTTTTGGCGGTGGATCTTTTTGGCAGAGAGGCCGCTACGACTGCCGAGGAGGCAAGACAGCTTATCTCTTCATATGATCCTGAGGTCGGAATGGCTAACATGAATGCCGCAGCCGATTATCTGGAGGCAAATTACGGCGTTCAAAAAATGGGCTCAATTGGCTGGTGCTTTGGTGGAGGTCAGTCACTGAACCTGGCGTTAAACAATCCGGACATGGACGCAACCGTCATTTATTATGGAAGCGTCACGTCGGACAAGGAAAAACTCGCCTCGATTAGCTGGCCGGTGCTTGGAATATTTGCAGGCCTTGACACGGGAATACCGGTGGAGTCCGTAAATGAGTTCAAAAACTCGCTTGACGATCTCGGCATTCAAAATGAGATCCACATCTATCCAAATGTCAACCACGCCTTTGCAAACCCGTCAGGAGACCGATACGCCCCAGAGGAAACAAAGGATGCCTGGCAAAAAACACTGTCGTTTTTGCACGCTAATTTACAATAATTATGTGCACCTGAGCGCATACTATGATAATCAATTTAAGAAGTGACGCATCACAGATTTGTGGCCGCAATGAAGAATCAGAGTTATATCTGAAAAATGATGTGAAGGCATTTGACTGAGCTGCCAAGTTTTCGTTTCATCTTTTCAGTATAAATAGCAGCGAGACCTAGCACCCAAAATATGCCGCAGACAAAGCCGATTGTAAATATCGAAAACGTCGTTGCGTCTGCTACTGTTGATCAAAAAATCGATCTCAACGAGGTGACAAAAAAATTTCCAGATGCCGAGTGGAACCCAGACCAGTTCCCAGGGCTTGTCTTTAGGATCAAAACGCCAAAGACTGCGATCCTAATCTTTTCATCGGGCAAGATGGTCTGCACTGGCGCCAAGTCCGAGGATATGGCAGTAAAGGCGGTGCGGTTGGTGGTACAGCAGTTACGAAAGGGTGGGATCAAAATAAAAAACGAGGCAATCGTAACGGTGCAAAACATAGTGGCGTCTGCAAACCTTGGCGGCAAGATTCATCTCGAACACGCCGCAAGAGTCATGCCAAGAAGCATGTATGAGCCGGAGCAGTTCCCAGGACTCATTCACAGAATGCTTGATCCAAAGACAGTGATTCTCTTGTTTGCCTCTGGAAAACTAGTGTGCACCGGTGCAAAAAAGGAAAGCGACGTGTACCGCTCCGTAAATAACTTGCACAATACGCTGGAAGAAAAAGGACTAATGGTCTACGAAAACTAAGACGATGTCTGTTTTTTGACCTTTTCTAAAACCGAGTCATCAATCAACTTCTGTTCGTGCAGAATTTTTGCAATCTTAAAAACATCCACAAGGTGGTGCAATGTCACTCCTTCTTTTTTGAGATCTTCTTTTGCACCCTCTAGCCTGTTTACTATGACATAAACATCTGATATTTTTGCGCCAGCCTTTTTTAGCTCCCGTATGCCGTTTATGACAGATTTGCCTGTCGTTACAACATCATCCACTACCAATATTCTCATTCCGTTGCTGACTAGGCCTTCTACCATCTTTCCAGTGCCGTGCTCTTTTGCCTGGCTGCGTACATAGACTAGTGGCTTTACCAGCTCAAATGCAAGCGAGGACGCGATCACAAGGCCGCCGGTCGGAACGGATGCAACTGCATCAAAGTTGTCAAAACCCACCTGTTCTGAGATCAGATTCTGCAGATGCTTTATCATGCGCCTGAACTGGTGTGGGTAACTTGGAACCAACCTCAAATCCACATAGTAGGGGCTCTTTTTGCCGCTCACCAGTGTGAAATCGCCGAACTTGATTATGCCGTTTTTGTACAAAAACGTTGCAAACTCTTTAACAAACTCCACACCAAAATTTACTAAACTGGATTTATTTTGCTTTGTCTTGTGGGGTAGTTGTGCCTGAAATCTGGCTTAATTACGGTGTTACTGATGTGGTTCTCGATATAAAGGCGGAGAATCTGGAGCAAAAAATAGAGCACGAACACCCCACACTTGATGATGCGGTGGTATCTGAGAGGCTTGACGGCATTGATCTGGGCAAGCCACTCACGCTGGTGCTTTTGAACCATACTCACGCGGTGCAAAAAACACTCTTGATGATCTTTGAGAAATGCGCCCAAAAGTCCATGCCGCGGCCAAAGATCTTTGCGGAAAAACAAACGATGAACATCCTAAAGGGCTTGCTCCCGCCGGAAAGCCAAGTCTTCGCATTTGAGGGAATGCAAAACGTTGATCCCAGCCTAGTCTTTATTGGCGAGATGGAGTTTGACGGGTTGTTTGGCTTTGACACGGTTGCGACAAGGCTCTTGCGGAGGTTTGGAAAGGAGCAGATGCTTTTAGCATATGAAAAGAGGCAGGGAAGTCTACCAAACCCTGGCCAAGAAGCCCCAAGCCTTGATGTTGCAAAAAACTTTGCAAGTTCGTTTGAGATATCTGCAATAGAAATCGTAGCAGGCCAAAAAGGAATCGCGGACTTGGCTGTAGGACACCCATCCAACACATTATCTGTATCAAAGACGCTTGCGACCTTTACAAAAACCGTCGAAAAACACCGCACGCTTCTTATCAGTACTGGCAAGAACGCAAGCAACGACACACTGTCAAGATCCTTGGGATCGCTTTGGAACTGTTACTCTGTGATAAAAGATGAGGGCATGGCGTTTTTGCTGGGTGAGTGCAAGGCCGGAATCGGCTCCGAAGCAATACGACAGTTCATTGAGGGACGAATGAGTGTTGAGAGACTGCAAAAGCCCGCGAAATACGTCGATGGCATGGAGGACCTCCTATACCTGACAGAAATTCAGAAAAAGATTCAGATTGGAATAGTCTCGATTCTGCCCGAACTATACATAAAAAAGCTAAACATGAAACTCTTTGACGGCGTAAAAGACACACTCCAGTACGTACTAAAGCACCAGGGCGCAAGGCAAAAAATATCTATTGTACCTGACGGCGCGCGAATCCTGTTAAAACCGAACTGAGAACGGCAGCGGCGCACACAAAACAGCAATGCCGATGATGACAACATAGACAAGTTTTCTGTTTTTCGAGAGCGGCGAGATGTCGTCGAGTGGTCTTGCATCCATGCTTCTCATGCTAAACAACAAAATGAAGATGGCCATCATTTCGTATCGCAACAAAAACAATACGGCGACACTTGCATATGTTGCAATTCTGTGGATCTTTTGGCCAAAGACGGAGCGGGCCATGTGGCCCCCATCGAGCTGCCACGCTGGAAGCAAGTTCAGAAACGTGATCAAAAATCCAAGCCATGCTGCAAACAATATTGGCGACATGAGGACCTCAACATCAGGCCCTGACTTGCCAAACATAGCCAACGCCAGAGTCATCAGGATGCTGTCGTTTAGATTCACAAGCGAGCCCTCAAACTGCTGTGACGTGGGCTCGTCCAAAATTGGTGACGTATATGCCCCATAAAATGAAACTATTACTGCTATTGCCAGGCCTGCCAGTGGGCCTGCAACTGCAACATCGAAGAGCAAATCGCGGTTGATCGTCAATCCACGTGACTGGATCAATGCACCAAATGTCGGAATGCCAAACACCGGTATTCCTGGAATAAAGTAGGGCCAAGTGGTTCGTATTTTGTGAATTCTTGCGGCAAACATGTGGCCTGCCTCATGCACACCAAGAATCCCGACGAGTGAAAACGTGTACAGGACTGCAAAATCCAGCGGCTCGCCAATGTAGGCTATGCTGTTTGCGCCTAGCGTCCGGTAGTAACCATCTACCATCACAAAGGCTACTACCACTCCAAATAGAATCCTCTGAATCCATGCGCGCGAAAGCAACCTTTTGCCTTTTTGCTCAGGGATCCTGTTTACCTGAATGAGCAGCCTCTCATCGGACTTTTTCAAAAAGCAGACCAGGTTGAGCGGCTCAAGTCTCTGTGCTAGCACTACGAACTTTTCCTTAAAGTCCGAATCTGAAACCTCAAACTCCATTTTTTCTAACGATATTGTGATGTCCCTGACGGAAAAAACGGACGATACCATCGATATGACATCTTCCTGTGTAGGCTCGCTCATAAAAAAACAGAAAACCACGTGGGGATTAATTGATTTGCGTGGAAACATGCTTTAAAAATAAATAGCAATGTGCTATGAAATTAGATCGATGCAGATAATCAACAGGCAGCTGGGCGACTATATCATCAGAAGGTGCGAGCCATCAGATCTCATCCCGGTAATGGAGATAAACCTAAAGACGCTGCCAGAGCATTATTCTGATTATTTCTATGAGAGCCTTTTAGCAGAGATGCCGGAGGCGTTTCTGGTTGCGGAAAGCCATGGAAAAATAGTCGGATACATAATGTGCAAGACAGAATACGGATTTTCCAACTTCAAAAAACTGGGCTTTGTAAAAAAGGGGCACATAGTGTCCGTTGCTGTACTGGAAGAACATAGAAGACACGGCCTCGGCTCGGCAATAGTCGAAGAGGCAATCAAAGGGGTAAAGGAAAGGCGATGCGATGAGCTGTACCTGGAAGTCAGATGCAGCAACACCGACGCAGTAAGGCTTTATGAAAAACTGGGCTTTTTCATAAAGCAGAGGCTCAAGGCATACTATCGCGACGGCGAGGATGCCTTTTTGATGTCCATCGAATTTACATATTAGCTCATATTACTCTGAACAAGTGTCTAGCTTTATGACAAGGCGCAAGATGACTGGAATTCTGATATTCTGTTCTTGTATAGTTGGGTTTTTTGTGTATGCATATCTTTTGATGCTATCTGAGTGGAGCCCAATCGTGCTTCAGCTATCGGTACTTATGATAGCAGGTGGAATGCTGGGGGTGATATCTTGGATTGGATACATGATGGCAACAACAAAGTCCTCACCATCATCCATTCTGTCCGACGACGGATAAGCTACTTGATAATTTTTACGTCTACTACTGTCTGGTAGTATCTTGGGCCCACTGCGCGCACCATCCTTCCACCCAGGATCTCGGATCGTACTGGACTGATCTTTAGATAATGTTCCTTTGATACCTCGACTGCGTCATGGCGCTTGTCTGCATGCTGGTGTGAATAATAATGGATTATGCCGCCGCTTTTTGTGGCAGATATTGCCGAACCCAAAAACTCGTCAGATCTCTCTGGCAAAAGCATCAGGGTTCGGTTGCCCTTGTCCTCAAGCTGCTCTTTTATCACTTGGGCCGCGTCGCCATGAATAGATATTACGGTTCCTGCAAGCTTTTTGTTGAGCTTGATGTTTTCTTCGCAAAGCATCGCGGCGTATGGGTTGATGTCTATGTTGTATACTGTGCATTTTTTCTTTTTTGCAGCAATGATTGAAAACATGCCTACTCCTCCAAACATGTTGATGAGAACCTCGCCGTCTTGTACTAGCTCTGCTATTCTGTTTCGCTCAGTTGAGAGCCGAGGTGAGAAAAACGCCTTTTCGACATCGACTTTGAAGCGGCACCCAAACTCTCTATACTCGGTTTGGGTATTGTCCTCGCCTGCAATGATCTCAAGGCTCCGCGTCCTAAAGTCGCCTGCGACGTCGGAGCTTTGATAAAATACGGAGCGAGCAGGACTTACGTTTTGCAGCAATGTCTCACCAATTATCTTCTTTTTTCCAAGCAGCGATTCTGGAATTCTGATTACAATTATGTCGCCTATTTGATCAAACGCAGAATAAAGCTGGGATGCTTCCTGCTCTGAGAGAACTCCCGCCAGTGCTTTTTTTAGCATCCGGGTCAATTCTTGTAGTAAAAATGTCCTGTTTCCTTTTGCTGCTTGTCCAGTCTGCTGCCGCCTTTGTTTACGCGCGGTCGCAACGTATGCTCGTCTCGCCTAAATGTAATATCGAGAGATCTCAGGAACCTATTCATCGCATCTGCTTTTGTGAGCGGCGAGGTCGCGTGTCCCTCAAGGCCTGATGTCCCCTCAAATATGACCATTGTGTCGGATATCAAATCCATAAGTTGGATGTCGTGGTCGATTATTATTGCCGACTTGGCGTAAGAGCGGACGAATCTCTGGATGAACTTGGCAATGGCTATTCGGTCCTCTACGTCCAAAAATGCCGAAGGCTCGTCAAGTGCATAGACATCTGCTTTTTTTAGGAGGCACGTTGCCACAGCAACTTTTTGCAGCTCGCCGCCGGACAGATTCTTGATTGATTTGTTGTAGAGTTTTTTGATTTTCAGTGGGTCGATGATCTGCTCTTCTTCGACACTGCCAAAGATCGGCCCTTCATTTGCCTTGTCAAGAACCGAAATGACTTCGACGTCATAGTCGTTTGGGATATACTGCGGTTTGTAAGATATTGTGACTGATCTGTCGATGCTTCCTTCGTCTGGCTTTTCCACACCTGCAATCATCTTCATCATCGTTGTCTTGCCGAGGGCATTTGCCCCCATTATTCCGAGGACCTCGCCCTTTTTGACTTGGCCCGGCTCGACTGATACAGAAAATGCAGGATAGTTTCTTTTTAGTGCGGGATACTTGATTACGACTTCGCCTTTTTCAAAATCATCTTGCGACGAGGAGACATCGAAGCTGAATTTTTTGTCCCTGAATCTGACGTTCTCGTTTGGCAGGTAGCCGTCCAAAAACACATTGATGCCGACCTTGGTGGACAAAATTCCTGAGACTATTCCATAGGCCGAAGGCTCGCCGTACAAAATCTCGATATAATCAGACAAAAAATCGAGCAGGGTGAGGTCGTGCTCGACTACCATGACGCTCTTTCCGGCGTTTGCCAGGCCGTGGATTACCCGCGCTACGCCTCTTCTCTGAAATACATCATTATACGACGACGGCTCGTCAAAAAAGTAAAGGTCTGCATCCCTTGACGCGGCTACTGCCACGGCAAGCCTCTGCAGCTCACCACCTGAAAGTTCCTTTACGTGGTGCTCTATCGAGTTTTCGAGGCTCAGATTCTTTACCATTTCTGATCCGACCCCCCGCTGGTCGTACCTCTCTAACAGCTCTTTTGCGGTGCCGTCAAAGGCCTGCGATACATTATAGACCTGCTGCGGCTTGATCGAGGCTTTTATGTTCTGGTTTTTTATTTTTTCGAAATGATCCTTCAGCTCGGTTCCGGCAAAGTTTTTCAAAATCTGATCCCAATCTGGTGGGTTCTCATAGTTTCCGAGGTTCGGTTTTATGTTCCCAGACAGAATGTTGACTACGGTGCTTTTTCCCGTGCCGTTTCTGCCAAGCAGTCCGACGACTTCGCCTTTTTTTGGAGTCGGAAGCCGGTATAACCTAAAAGAGTTCATCCCGTACTGGTGGATTTTGTCGGTTGCAAGCTCCGTTGCCAAATTGACAATTGTGATTGCCTCAAAAGGGCATACCTTGACACAGATGCCGCACCCATTGCAGATGTTCTCATCTATTTGCGCCTTTTTTATTTCCTCGTTGAGTATGATGCAGTCTGCCCCGGATTTGTTTACTGGGCAGTACTTGATACATTCAAGGCCGCACTTTTTTGGCTGACACAGCTCCTTGTCAAGTACTGCTACGCGGTGAGTCATGACGATACCTTTGGTTTCTTTAATTTATACCTCACAAAGGAACGGTCGTAATCTTAATACAGAACAATTGTTGAAAACCTTTCAAGCCGGCCACAGCGTTGGGGCGCGACCCAGTCCCTTTCCGAACCTGGAAGTCAAACCCAATGTCGCTACTGTGCTACTAAGGTGCGAGAG
>CAZITM010000045.1:9319-12445 GCA_964542205.1 uncultured Candidatus Nitrosotenuis sp. | reverse complement strand
ATTCCAATACCGGTCCGCCTTCTAGCATGCCAGATGTTGCCAAGATGATACAAGGTGTTCCCTCTCTCAGGGGTTCCTCCCTTGCATCAGAATGTTCAATATTTGTGAAATATTCAGAATCAAATGGATTGTCGTCGGTTTCAAGAATTTTCTGTCTAAGCTCGCGCGCTAAATATTCCGGAAATGCCTCATGAATGGCAGTTGCCTCGGCAATCATTCCTTCCATGAAGACCGGCGCTTCAACCATCTGCCCTGCTTTCATGTAGTGATCAATTACCATCATTATCTCTTGGGCACGCCCCACGGCTGGGATTGGTATGAGCACCTTTCCACCGTCAACTAGAGTGTTGTTTACCGCGTTTATGAACGCTGATTCTACTTCCTGCCTTGATGGTTGTATGTCCTCTCTGGCACCATATGTGCTCTCAATCAGGAGGGTTTCGACTCGCGGGTAATTCCACGAAGCACTCTCAAACAAAATGCTTTTGCCAAACTTGATGTCGCCAGTATATACAAAATTATGATCGCCATTTCCAATGTGAAAGTGGCATGTTGCAGATCCGAGTATGTGGCCTGCGTTTGAAAAAACGAGCTTGATGTCTGGTGCAATGTCTGTAACGGTTCCATATGGGATTGTTACCGTCTGCCTCATTATTTGTTTGACGTCTCGTTCCGCATACAGAGGCACGCGGCCTTGGGCAGCAGCAACCTTGACTGCATCGAGCTGAATCAAATTCATCATCGGCAATGTCGGTTCCGTGCAATAAATAGGGCCTTTGTAGCCATACTTGCACAAGACTGGCAAAAAGCCGGTGTGATCTAAATGTGCATGCCCAATTACTACTGCATCAATTTCGTCAAGTGTAACGTTTGCCCAGTCAAGTCTTGGAAATGACTCTATCGGCGTGCGAGCCCCTGGGTTTATGCCGCAATCAACCAGAACTTTGCTTTCTGGTGTGACAAGCAGCATGCTTGAACGGCCAACTTGGCCAAAACCGCCAAGTGTCAGCAGAGATACCTCGGATTTCTGAGCAAGGCGTGGCCGAAATATGCTCTCGCCTATTTGCTTGAGATGTTTAGCTCTGTCTGCAGATGAAATTTTTAGATTGTAGTTTATTGCCTGAATCGTACTTGATGGACTGGTCGTTGCCTTCCTTATGCGCAAGCGCCAGCCAGTGCTCTCTGTTAGCTGAGCAGTATTGAATTGTGGGTTGTTGTGCAAAAGCCAAGGCCTTTTCACATCGAGGGAGACCTCGCCCGTCGCAGTATCAAAGAAAGTCGAGCCAAGCTCTGCCTCCTTTGGCATGGCCTTTGCAATTATCTGTCTTGCGTCGTCTTCCGGCTTTCTAATGGATTCTTCTGTTCTGACAACGATTCTTTTTTTGATAATGTTGACAAGATCAGAAATGATTTCATTGTGTTCCATGAGGTATAATGGGGACTTTGTGTAAAGTGCTATCCTCGGTCCCTCGTAATCGATTTTGGTTACATTTGCCTCCTTTGGTATACTTTGCAGTATTGTTGCCATTACATTTTGGACTGGTGATGATGTTTCCTTTTCCTGTTGTCTTTTTTGCATTAAATCACTACAAAGCTATGATGGCTCGTTTTTGCTCTTTTGTCAAGAGACGAAATCCATCCTTATCGATAATTGCAACATTGATGCCGTCGCCGGTGCCAATGTTTCTTACGATCGCTGCCTTTACAGCGCGTAGTGCGATAATCTTTGCCTCTTCGACTTTGAGGTTATCGCGGTATTCGTCTTCTAGGACCCCATATGCTACTGGCGAGCCGCTACCCGTGGTGACATACTTTTTTTCTTCTACAGAACCAAAGACGTCAATGTTTACCAGCGCTGGGCCGTCCTTATCGTATCCTCCAATTAGAATATCTGCTATGAACGGATATCCTCTGTTTTGGTGGAACAAAAGCGAGCATAGTCGTGCAAGAGTCTTGATTGGGATGTTTTCATTTTTTTGGACCCTGTATATGTTTGCATGATATCGTAAAACATCTGTAATGTTTTGCGCATCTGCAACACCACCCGCCATGGTCATGCCTGCGTGTTTGGCAAGCTGTTGAATTTTCATTGTATTGTTGTTTGCAATGAAATAGCCGGCGCTAGCACGCATATCTGCACACAAGACAACGCCGTCACTTGCCTTGATACCTACTGTGGTCGTTCCATGTAGAATTTTCTCTTCTACGTTATTAGATGACAAGAAAATGCTCCTAGATGATCTGCAGTGGTTTGTCCCCTTTTAAATAACTTTTTGTCAGAGGGCAAATTGATAAGGCGTGGCCCCATCAACAACATGATGCAAAAAACTCCATCGCATACAATGGAGCTTCCGCGCCTGATCGTAGTTGGCGAGAAAAACATCGACAAAATCGGAGATTTTCTGCACTCCTTAGGCGCGCCAAAAAAAGTCTCAGTCATTGCAGGTGACCACGTACAAAAAATTGTCAGGTCTCAATTTCTCAAGTCGCTTTCCAAATCAAAAATTCGCTCTGTATGGCATATACCAAGAGGAAACGACGAAAAATCCATACGGCAGATCCAAGGAGAGGTAAAAAAAGACAAGACCGATCTAATAATTGGAATTGGTGGTGGCCGCTCAGTCGATGTTGCAAAAATGATCGCATACAGTCTCGGCAAGCCGTTTGTGAGCGTGCCTACTGCTGCCTCACACGACGGCATTGCAAGTCCCTTTGTGTCCATAAGGGGAGAAAAACCACATTCTGTTGTTGCAACTGCACCACTGGGGGTATTTGTTGATATTGACATAATAAAACGTGCACCAAAAAAGCTCCTAGCAAGCGGCTGCGGTGATCTTGTTGCAAAAATCACAGCCGTTCGAGACTGGGAAATAGGGCGCGATAAAACAGGCGAATATTTTGGGAGATATTCAGCAAACCTTGCATCGATGAGCGCAAAAATTCTACTAGAAGCAACAGAAAAGAAAAAACGTCCGGAAATAAGAGAAATTGTAGAAGCCCTGATCAGCGCCGGCGTTGCTTCATGTATTGCCGGTAGCAGCAGGCCTTGTTCTGGCTCTGAGCATCTCTTCTCCCACGCCTTGGACAAGATTGCGCCGGGAATCGGACTTCATGGTGAAAAATGTG
>CAZITM010000045.1:0-9309 GCA_964542205.1 uncultured Candidatus Nitrosotenuis sp. | reverse complement strand
GTGCAATTCTGATGGCAAAATTGCAAGGACAAGACTGGAAAAAGATAGCAAAAACGCTCAAAAACATCGGCGCGCCTACGACTGCAAAAGAAATAGGACTAAAGCAAGAAATGCTTGTAAAAGCACTAGTCATGGCTCAGTCGCTAAGGCCTGAAAGGTATACCATCCTAAAAGAAGCTAACATGACAAAAGAAAAGGCACTGGCTCTTGCAAGGGCTACAAATGTGATATGATCAGTACGTAGAAATCATCCATACAAAAGCTACGCGTGCATTAAATACAAAAAATTCCTTTTTTACTTTATGACAACGACCGCTTGGAAGTGTTACAGGTGTGATCTGACATTCAAAGAAGAATCGGTAGCGGAACTTCACAAAAGCATCTGTAACCACGAATCGAGGCAGATCCGAATAGCCGTTGCCTAAAAACACAAAACCGATTAGTAAGCGTCTCATGATTTTAAATCATGAGATGTAAAAACCTCCAGGCTGGCTGCTTTCACGATTCTAACTTACATGACAGAACAGGCAGATGTACTGTAAAGGGCTGCAAATGCATCTCGTTTTGTAAACAGTGATGACGCGCATTACCAGAGTCCTTAGTTTTGCCTAACTGCTTGGTATATTAAGCAGGGATGACTGAGATTTTCGCGCGTGAGCACACCAATAGAAAAACAGCTAAACGAGCTCTTTGTTGACCAAGTTGGTAGAATAAATTATTAGTAAGAGTTTAAGACTAAATTCGGAAAGGTTTCATGGTGATAAAAATGAGTCAAACATTAGATAAGCTGTACAACTCAATGCTAAGGACACTTGTGGAAAGGCGAACAGAGCTGATACGGGAAATTGAAGAAATTAACAACCAGATAGTCGAGATAAAAAAAGAAGCAAAGGAAAACGGCGTCACGCTAACAAATTAAAACGGTTGAATATATTATGTGGAAACCAATGATCCGTTATGGATCTTGTTTTTTCTGACATTCATGCAGACATAGATGGGCTGGAGACAATTCTTGACATTGCATTTTCCACCGACTTTCAAAACAAATACGGCAAAGTTTCTAGAATAATCAATCTCGGGGATCTCCTAGAACGTGGAACAAACCCAAAGGAGGTCTTGCAAAAAATGACAGAGCTATCAAAATCCTATCCGATGATCTCAGTCATAGGGAACCATGACGAGGGCTTTTTGTACAAACGACCCCTGAGCGGAAGCTCCTATGCGAGTATGAGGGCGCATGACCTGTTATCGGAGCGAGACCTAGAGTTTTTTGTACAAAATAAGGACAAAACCTTTGGGAACCAGTTTGTAATGGATGAGAAAAACAAGCTTTTTTGCGTACACGGAGGGCCTGTTGACCCAAAAAACATAATCCAAGACGGCGACCCCTGGCTTTACCAAAGAACATGGCAGAGGCTTTCAGAAGAGGGAAACGAGTTTTATAGCTACTACGGATATCACTACAAGCCGGAATCTGCCTTTAGCGAAGGAAGCCGCCACTTTGACAACTTTATCATTTTGTGCGGCCACCAACACGTAGAGGCTGCAATAAGGCAAGACGCAAACAGGATCACAAACATCTGGTCATTTGCATACCAGACGGAAAAGATCGAATCACACATACTAAAAAAGCACGAATTTCCAATAGAACAGGACAGCAACTATCTGATAAGGGTGGGACTTGGCGGCCCGCAAGGGCACCATAGTGGCGGATTTGCCAAGCCGCACTTTGCCGTCATCGAGTACGATCCAAAAAAGATAATCCTTTTTGGCGTCGAATAAAGCAGTAAATTAAAATCAATTGCAGTATCACGACCAGCAATGAAGGCAATAGTCCTTGGCGGCTCAAAGGGAATAGGAAAGGCAATAGCAGATGCACTTGAATCGATCGGCTGCGACGTCGTTGCCACTTCAAGAAAGGACGTTGACACATCAGATCTTGCAAGCGTCAAGGACTTCATCAAAAAACACAAGCAGACGGACATTCTCGTTTTGAATACTGGGGGACCGCCACCAAAAGAATTCGGCCAGGTAACAGAAAAGGAATGGCAGAAATATCACAACCAGTTGTTTTTGGGGTTCTGTCTCTTGTTGCAAAAACTAAGGGTACGGGATGGCGGATACATCTTTGTGATAACATCCTCTGTCATAAAAGAACCAAACCCAAGACTTGTCATCTCAAGTGTTTACCGGTTGGCATTTACAGCAGTCTTTAAGCTAGCCAGTAAGGAACTGGCCATAAAAAAGATAAGCTGCATAAACATCGCACCAGGGCTCATCAACACCGACAGGGTACGCGATCTTGGCAACGCAGGCGATCTTGCAAAAACGATTCCAATGAAGAGGCTAGGCGAACCAAAGGAAATTGGGAACTTTGTAAAAGCAATAGTCGAAAACAAAATCAAGTATCTTTCCGGTGTTACAATAACCTTTGATGGCGCAAGCTCCAACTTTGTTGTATGAGACAAACCGATAATAGCCTCCAAAATCAACACATCAATATGGTAACCTGCCACAAGTGCTTTGAAGAAAAACACGACCAATGCATGGGAAAAGCCGGCATGATGAAGTGTTCTTGCACCACTTGCTCTTTAAAAACATGAGCGCCACCGAAATCCTAAGGCAAGACCATCTCAAAATAAAGAGACTGGAAAAGCTCATCGTAAAATGCTACAAAGAGCTCTACTCAGGAAGAGAGATTCCACTGGCTGACATTGAAAAGATAAACTATGTCATTTCAGAATTTCTGGACTCGATTCATTACTCCAGAGAAGAAGACTCGTATTTTGCATGCGTGGCAAGCTATGGCACGCTAAGGGACGAAATTAGAAAGTTCATGATAGAGCACGAGTTCAGCCGACGAATAGCAAAAAACATTGCAAAATACCTACAAGAATGGCGGGGCGGCAAGGACGCAAGGGAGCCTGTCGCAAGGTACCTAAGAACATACTCAATCTATTTGGAGGATCACCTCAAAAAGGAAGAAGAGTTTTTCACCAAGGCGCAAGCCGAGGTCCTCTCAAAAGAGGAAGAGCATGAAATGTATCAGCAATTCCAATCCGTGATGGCAGTGTCCACAAAAATTGAAACAATCCTAAAGGAAATTGAGCACCTGGAAAAACAGGAATGGTTTATGTCGCAAAGTCTTTAAGAACTCTAAATTTGAGGTAAAATGAAAATGGGATTTGTAGTGTGGATGACAGGCCTTCCCTGTTCTGGTAAAACAACCATAATCAGGGCAATGCAAAAACACATACCAAACCTAGCCATTCTGGACGGAGACGAGCTAAGGGAGTGGCTTTCTCCAAAAGACTTTTCAAAGGAAGGCAGAATAGAGCACAACAAGCGTGTTGCGCACCTGGCAAAACTGCTCCTAAAACACAACGTACCCTGTGGGGTTTCTCTGGTCAGCCCATTTATAGTAAACAGAGAGGACGCAAGGAAGATCGTAGGTGATGACAAGAGATTTTTTGAAGTCTATGTAAAATGCTCGCTCCAAGAATGTGAAACGCGGGATGTCAAAGGTATGTACAAAAAGGCGCGCGCAAACGAAATAAAGAACTTTACAGGAATAAGCGACCCGTACGAGGCTCCAGAAAAACCTGATCTGATCATCGACACAGAAAAAGAGACACTAGAGCAAAGTGTCCAAAACCTCTTGAATTTTCTGAAATCAAAAAACCTAGTCAACTAGCATATCGTCTAATTATCTCGTCATGAATTAGGCCGTTTGTGACAAGCAAGCCATTTTTATGGTTTATCTGCTCCGTGTTGTATGAGATCTCGTTTCCAAACATGTCTGTCATTTTTCCACCAGCCTCTGTAACCAGACAGTGAGAAGCGCATGTATCCCAGTGCTTTATCTTGTTTGAGCTGGTAAGATACAAGTCTGCCAATCCCATGCTTATCTCTGCAACCTTTAGCGAGCTGCCCCGGCTCTCAAAGCTCAAAACCCCAAGTTCTCTAAAAAACCTCTTTTCCCCTTCCGACAGGTGGAACCTGCTGCCGACTGCCCTGCATTTTCTTATGTCGCTTGTCTTGCTTACCGATAATTTTTGCCACGAATTGTTTTCAAACTTGTAAGCACCTCTCCCACTTTGGGCCAAAAACAAGGTATTGGTTGTGGGCCTGCTAATCAGTCCCAAAATCGGCCTTTTGTGCTTGACTAACCCAATCATCACGGTAAACTCGCCAGTCTTGTTTACAAAATCACTTGTCCCGTCTAGCGGATCTACTATCCAAATTTTTTCATAGTTTACGCGAGACTTGTCGTCCTTGTCCTCCTCTGATAAAATCGGAAGGCCTGTTGTAGAAAGGACTTTTTTTATTATCTCATTGCTTTGCAGATCCGCCTTTGTGATTGGAGAGTCGTCGTCTTTTAGATCTGACGTAAACTCTTCCCCGTATGTCTCCAAGACGGCCTTGCTTGCCCTTGTTATGGCCTCGACTGCAAGAGCAGCCTCACTAATTGGGTCCGCAAATGGGAGTCTGTGCGACATCTCAGGTGGTAAGCTCTGGCTTTATTGTCCAGACTATGGCAAGCACAATGAATGGAATAGACATAAAACCAATTATCTGAAGCAGGATGAAGAGTTGCGGCTTTGCCTCCTCAGGTGTTGCATAAAGCCATGGCAATGGTAATGAAATGACAAACCAAATTATAGCCAATAAAGCGATCGTCTGGGCTCGTTTTTTCTTTCTTGGTTCCAACAGATCATCTGGCCATTTGGGGATTAAATTGATTTGGAATCTTACCTGGCAGATTCACCGCCATCCAGAGCCAATACGGCGCCAGTGACCCAAGCAGAATCATCAGAGGCAAAATACAGGGCCGACTTTGCGACATCATCAACTGTACCAAATCTACCTAGTGGATACTGGGCGTTCTGCATTTCTCGCAATGCCGGTGTGGCAAGAAACTCGCCGGTCATGTCGGTTTCCACAACCCCAGGGCAGATGCAGTTTACCCGGATCTTGTCCTTTGCGTATTCTATTGCCCATGTTTTTGTCAGCAAGACAAGGGCCGCCTTTGACGCAGAGTATGCATCTGCATTAAAATTCTCATACGCCTTTAGGCCCGCATTTGAGGCGATGTTGATAATACTACCTCTGGTTTTTTGCAAATGGGGAATTGCCGCCTTTGTAAAGCGAAACTGCCCTGTTAGGTTTATGTCAATCACCTCATTCCATTCAGACTCTGAAATCTCGTGAAGTGGTTTTATCTTTGGAAATATTCCGGCATTATTTACCAAAATGTCCAGCCTGCCATGCCTTTCGATTATCTTATTTATCACAGACCGAACCTCGGCCTCTTTTCTAATGTCTGCTGGAATGAACAAGACACCGCCAAGCTCCTTTGCTGTTTTTTCCAGTCTGGCTTTATCCCTTGCAGTGATTGCTACCGTTGCACCTTCTTTTGCAAAAAGTGCCGCGATTGCCTTTCCAATGCCTCGGCTTGAACCGGTAACCAGCGCAATTTTTCCTGTCAGCTTCATTGCTTTTGTTAGAACGGATTTGTAATATTGCTTTTTGAAAATCCATTCATGAGATTTTTCATAATACGTGGATCTTTTCTGTGAAAATTTACACTAAATGTTAAATAAGATAAATTCCTATAAGAAATAATGCGAAAGGACATAAATCCTATCGACTGAGGACGCGTGGCCCAGTAGAACGGATTTGTGAACCATGAACGCACTGGCGTTATGGTATGGAGAGGTGTTCTCTCATGTTCTACGCTTGGGGCCACGCCTAACCTTGTTCTATCAGATAAACAGAAACAGGCCCAAGAACATTTCCGTGAGGATCGATAGCTATCTGGAGTTCCTGGTCTTGGGGAACCTCGATTAGATCGCGCCCGAGGTATTTCCAAGTATAGTATGTTGAGATGCCGGTTTCGACAGGAGTTCCTTCCAGCTTGAAATCCTCCGCAAACGAAAACGAGTCGCCCTTCAGAGCAATTGACAATGTTTCTGGGCTGTCTCCGTTTGGGACAAAGCGGAACTGGTAGATTCCCTTTTTGATCGGAAAGGTGTCTGTAAAAATACCATCTGTGTATAGCTTGGGATCTGCAAGCCTTGCATGGTAGACTTGGGTTCTGCCGGTTTTTTCTGATGGGGCTGACACCAGAACCGCAATTGCCCCTACTGTTATTGCAACAACTATGACTGCAGCTAGAATCTTTTTCATTATATCAAAACTAGACTTGGAACAAACAAAAAAGGGTTTAGAGTTTTAGTGCCTCTTTGAGGCCCTTGTACCTGTTTCGGATGGTAACCTCTGTTACGCCTGCCGCTTGGGCTATATCTTTTTGCGTCTTGTTTTCGCCAAGCATCACGCAAGCCAAATACAGCGCGGCCGCCGCAAGGCCCATTGGATCCTTTCCTGCGGAGACCTCGATTCGGCTAGCCTCTTTTAGGAACTCGAGTGCCTTTCTCTTGGTTTTCTCGCTCAGATCTGCAATACTTGCTATTCTTGCTACTCCCTTGATAGGATCGACTACTGGCATTTTCAGGTCCAGTTCTCTGAGAAGCAACCTGTAACACCTGGCAACATCTTTTCGTTTGATGTTGATTCCGTTTGCGACGTCAGTAAGAGTTCTTGGGGTCTCCGTGTTTCTACACGCTGCGTACAGTGCAGCGGCAACGAGCCCTGGAATTGAGCGTCCTCGGACAAGCCCCTTATCAAGAGCCTTCCTGTAGATGTAAGCGGTTTTTTCGATCACCGCGTCAGAAAGGGCCAGCTTGTCCTTGAGTCTGTCCAGCTCAGAAAATGCCTGCCTGAAGTTTCTATCAACTGGCTCATGGACCTGGCTTCGCGAATCCCAGGTTCTTAGTCTTTCAATGGTGCTCTTCATTGAAGATGTAAGCGGTTTTCCGGATGCATCCTTGTCTGCCTGACCAATTATGGTTGCAAGGCCCATGTCATGCATTGCCAATGAAGTGGGCGTTCCAGTTCGAGTTCTGTTTTCTCCCTCTTCTTTTGAGAACGAACGCCACTCTGGACCTTCTTCCTCAACCCTTTCGGTCGCAACAAATCCACATGTGTTACAAAACATCTCTCCAGTACTTCCATCTGTCAACATCGCGCCTTTGGCACAACGTGGACACCGATCGTTGTTTCGTTGGGTTTGTGTCATAACGTGTAATTTCGTTTTTTGGGTTCTATATATAAACATTTAACAAAATTTATCTATGATAACGTAATTTTTGAGGCTAAAACCAAGATAGACGCATCCAAAAAATAAGCCCTCCTTGTTTTGGCACGTGCCGCAAGAGATCTGTCAGTATGATGAAATGTCTGACAGCTCGCAAAACATTTTACCTCGACTAGATTTTTTGCCCAAGCATATTTTGATGCAAAAACAGTTCTGGAAAATTTTTAGCTAGAATTTTTTTCTTAAAATTTTTCTTTTTGCAGTTTCGTTTTTTCTTTTACATAATTTAAAAAAATTTTTAGAGCTGAAAATTTTTATGACGAAATTTCACAGTCAAAAAAAGTCCCGATGATTTGAGTCAAAAAACGTAAACCTTATATAGTATTTATTTGTCGTACAGCTAATAAAAATGGAAACATGTCCATTATGTGGTGAACACGTAACGACTATACATGCCGTCCACGTTCACATAAAGAAAATCCACCCACAAAGCATTCTGGCCCAATAAACAGGCTCGATTTTGTTTTTTATTTTCTATTCTCCTGCTAGTGTATTCTATCTTTTAGTGAAATAGATTTCACACCATTTTACTTCAATAAACTAAAGAAAACCACTCATGACAAACTTCCAAAAGTCATGGTCCAGACCACCAACGCCAAGCATATCTGAAAAGATAAACGACGTAATCAAGCCGAAGGGAGCCTTAAAGCCACGAATAGAGCAGGCTGTAAGGAACCTTCACAACCAAATCTCAAAACTCGACGGAATGCTAGGCAAGCTAAAGCAAAGGGACGAAAAACTATTCCAAAGAATAGTCGCCGCAACCCAAAAACACGACATTCATTCAAGTAAGGTGCTGGCAAACGAACTAGCCGAAGTCCGCAAGGTCTCAAAGATGCTAGGAAATGCAAGAACCGCACTGGAACAAATCGAACTAAGACTAACAACATTCCACGACCTAGGAGACACCGTAGTCACAATAGCGCCAACCATCGGCCTGATGAGAAGCCTCAAGTCTTCACTTGGCAAGTTCATGCCAGAGGCAGACAGAGAACTGGGCATGATGACGGAGATGCTAAACGGACTAATGATGGAATCATTCCAAGGTGAATCCGCGTTTGGCATGGATCAATCACTCAACGAGGAGTCAGAAAAGATTCTAGAAGAGGCAGCAGCCGTTGCAGAAACGTCTGTGGGAAACAAGTTCCCATCAATGCCGGTAAGCACACAATCTGCATCCTCGACAAGATACCTCTAAAGTATCTCTTTCCCCTTTTCTTAAATTCCGTGAACTACCACTAAGCCCGTGGCTTCCTGCTTCAAAGACCGAGCTTCTGATCTCTGCAGGCGTGAATTCCCGTAGTTCCTACGGTAGTCTGTCCGGCCCAATCCTGTTTCGGCTTTACATGATCTCAGGTACAGGCCTGTATCGTGGTCACGACATTCTTCCATTTTGCCTAGCTCTGACATTGCAGACTCATTCACGTCTGTCGGATTAAACACTTTTGTTGCGTTCTCAGCTGATCCGTGGTGTGCTAGCTTTCATCCCGACCCAAAAGGGATTCGGGGTCTTCCCGCTCGCTTTTATAAAATAGGACTAGTTTAGCTATGAAACGCTATGCCTTCGGTCTTGACTCTTTGATGCTTTTTACCCTATTTGCCTCGCCTTCGACTACGGTATCGATGCCGGCAAGCTTATTGCGCAGATTACTGATCAGGGCCCCCACATCGTCTGCCTCTTTTTCGACCTGAGCCCTTTTATTGGCAAGTTCCCGTATTCCGCGGTTTTCCTCCTCGATATACTCGCTGACTTTGACGAGTTTTTCCTTGAGGTTTTTAATGTCCACAGATTCGTCTTCGATCTCTTTTTCCAGCCTGGTTCGCTTGTCTTTTAGGTTCTTTATCATAAGGCCAACGTAATCTATTGCCTCTTCCAGCTTGGCGCGCTTGTTCATGAGCTCGCCTATGCCGATATCAGAGCCAGAAGACATGGTTTTTGGCTGTTCCGTCATGTGTTCCGCTTTGAGATCAGGGTTTTCTTGCTCCATTACGCCAGAATCCTGCCCAGACTCGGATTTTTTGAACTTTTCAAACATGCTACCACGAATTGACACTTTTACAGTTCTATGCCTAATAAAGTTAGGGCAAAAATC
>CAZITM010000044.1:0-12680 GCA_964542205.1 uncultured Candidatus Nitrosotenuis sp. | reverse complement strand
ACTACTGTTAGGTGCGTCTTCCCTTTACAACCAATTTGTGGCTGGTGATAATTTAATTTGAGTAATGTGTGTATATTTCCTGGGGTCTGTGAACGCACGCGATCTTTGGAATGGTTTTTTGCACCAATGTGAAATGATAAAAACAGTCTAGACTAAAACAAGATGGCAACGTTGTGTGGCAGACCAATCAAGCCACAACCGTTTTGCGATTCGGGGCTATCCACGATCAGCAGACGATCATCTTTCTTGATAGCGCGCACAAAACATGGTACGGTTTTCTTGTAGACGAGTTGTAAACCGTATCAAAAACCCGCAGCTCCAGGCCGCAAGAAACGCACTTGGTCTTTCCATATCTCTGGTAAATCCTAAAGATTCTTGGTGTCAGAACAACAAAGCGCGAATCCTTTTGAATTTTTGTTACATCGTCTATTCTGTGAGGAATCAACTTTTTGATTTTCCCGTATGTCATCTGGCCGCAACACCAGCATGTGTCTTTCCTGTATCGAGGCCGAGTTTTTTTGCAACGTTAATCTTCGTTTTCCTGAGATAGATGTTTCTTGCCATGTGTGTGAGAATTGTAGAGCAACGCGTGTTGGTGCAGACCTTGATGTCCTTGCCGCTCCATTTTCTCTTGGTACCGTTTTTGACTCTGATAAATGCAGAACCCATCTCGGTGCCGCAGTCTGGGCATTTCTCATGTCTTCTTGTGGGTGTTTTTGGCCTGCCAGTCATCCCAATCCGACATTCCTGCTGATTATCAAATAAGCGTGATTGCCTCTCTCCCCAACCATGGCAGATATTTACAAAACACACATAAATATTTAAAATTATTTATTTTTATTTAAAATTAAATATTTTTATACCAAATGCGAAGATCTTACCTGTTGGAAAAGCACAAAAGCCATGCCAAAAAGGATGCCTCAAAAAAGACCATGGATATAGTCTACATGCATACAGAAAACAAGCAACGCCTGGAACGACTGCATATCGAAACCATGCTCACAAACCCCACGCTCAAATTCCATCCCTTTGCCGAAAGCATACTGGTAGACTATGTCGAGTCTAAGGAATCCCAAAAAAGGTTCGTCTACCCAATAGAGTTTAAGGCAATAGCGGATCGGCATGTCGTACTCATGGATAATTTGGCCGAAAAGCCGGCACTTGTGTCGATGGTTGACTCTAAAAAATCACTCCACTGCGATACGTGCGACTCTGATGCCTGTCATCATGTCGGTTTTGCATATGGAAACAGCAATGTCTGCAATGTCTTGGCAAAAAAAGGATTCTTCCAGTCCAGATAGTCAGCTATGTGTTAACGTTGTTCTCATGCTAAAGGTTTTATTTTTGCAAGGAAAAAACCGTCTGTGCTAAACTCTGTCTACAAGGAGGCGATAAAGAACCGCGACAGCATCATGTCTGTCCTTAAAGGCCCAAAATTTGAGCAGATAATACAACGCGCAAGACAAAACTGGGTAGAGTACAGGCCAAAAAAACAAAATTCTGTTCTTGCAGGAATAGACAGCAGTTTTAACAGCACGAAATTCCAAGGAATGGAGCTCTGGGTAGTAACCGCGGTGTCAGTAAAATCTGACGGCGAGATACTCTCAAGCGATCACAAACAAGGCCTTGGAAAGGCAGAGTCCGAACTATCGAAGATTTCAAGCAGAATGGAAATAGAGGCCTGCAAAAAAACCGCTGATCTTGTAGACGTAGTGCTTATGGATGGTTCGCTGTATTCGCAGTTCATGACTAGGCAACCGGCGCTTAGCTCTACAATCACAAGAATAATGACAAAGAAAAACAATGTCTTTTTTGTAGCAAAAACATCAAACACAGATAGTCAGTTTTCCGATCTGGGCTCAAAGGCAGGCGACATTTTTTACTATAACCACGCAACGACGTCTCCAGGCTTTAGCAAAATACACGTCGACCCCAAGTTTGGCAAAGACAAGATGATCTCCTCTATCTATGCAAGGCTTTCGGATTCAACGCCACTAATCAAAATAGAGCTCCTTGGCGACACTTACACCGATGATGATATCCGATCCCTCCTTGACAGGCTTTATAAAAACAGCGTTGGCGGATACCCATACGCCCTCAAACTTGCGCACAACAACTGTAAGATAACCGGAAATGACATGGCGAAACTTGTCAGCCTCTATGGGATCTCAAACGAAATCGGCTCAAGGGAGGTTCTAGAGTAACGCACCTACGGCAAACCAGAAAAACAATAATTTCAATAATTTGATAAAAGTGATGCAAATTTCTGACCAAAAATAAAAAACCTTCATTTTCTTCTATGTTTTTTGCAAACTAATAAAAAACATTAATGAGTCCATCAATCTGTCCATATGGTCACAGTATCACTCCTAGTGTATGCTGGAGTAAAATCGTACAGCCTCAAGGGAAAACTTCTCACAAAAAAAGACTTTGAGACCTTAGCAGAATCAAGGGACCTTGACGAGTTGGTCACCAGAATAAAAAACACCGCATACAACGACATGATATCAAAGGTTCAAAAACCGTACACTGCACAGAAGATCGAGCTCGCACTAAAGGACAGACAGGCGGACTTGCATCACATGATGATACGGGCAGTTGGAGGCTCTAATCTGTTGTTTGCATATTATCTCAAGTTTGTCCTGCGAAACCTTAAGGTAATTCTAAAGGGAAAGATCCTCGGGCGAAAGCAGGAAGAGATAGAGCCATTTCTGAGCCTCCACCCAGAAGAGCTGATACAAGAACGCGACATCATACTAAAGGCACTCATCGCAAAAGACTTTGAGGAGGCAGTCAACACCCTCAAGGGAATAGGGATAGGCGCCGAAGTCGAAAAGGCTTATTCTCTGTACAACGAAAAAAAACAGATCCAGCTTCTAGACATGTACTTTGACAAGTTTTTTTATGAAAACCTGAGCCACACGATTCGAAACTCACCGGACTTTAGTCTGCATTCCTTGTGTGGAATGGAAGTCGACTTTTACAACATCTTGTGCATTTTGCGAGGCAAGTTCTGGGATCTGGACGAAAACCAGATCCAAAACCTCATAGTGCCGCACATATCCGTCTCCTCAAAGGAAATCCTGACCCGGATGATCTCTGCAGACTCGATAAAAAGCGCGTTAAACGAACTGGCCGGTACGCAATACAAAGACCTCATACCGCAGGACGAGAATCCGATCGACGCCATAAACCAGTTCGAACGAGGATTTGAGAAAATGATCTTTGACTCGATGCAAAGCGAGTTTGTCCACGTCTTTAGCTTTTCAACGGTTGTGGCAATAACACGACTCATTGAATACGAGGTGAGAAACCTCGCCACGATTGCGTTTGCAGTGGAGCAAAAAATCCCAGTAGCGACTACGCTTGCAAGACTGATTGTAAAAGAGGCCGCCTAGGCTTTTTTGACCAGATGATATCGAAGCTTTTCTATAGTACTTTTGATGTTTGACGCGATTCGTTGGTATGCCTCGAGCGTTTCCTTGTCAATAAAGAGGTCTTTTTCAGACTTCCATTCTGACGTGATGACGACTTTGGCGTGCGACTCTTTTTTTGGCTTGTACTTGTACCAGTAAGAATCGTCCTTTGCTATCTGCGCCTTTTCATAGTCGACCTTTGCCTTTGGCGTATAGACGGAAACTGTGATTATGCGTTCCTTTAGGAGTGCATGCATCATTAGCTCACGTAGCCTCTTGTCGGCATCGAGTACCGCTATGACATCGTCTTGTATCATGCCCGGCGGCAGGGTGGTAAGCTTGCCGTACCCACTCCAGATAAAGTCCTCCACTTTGGAGTGTAATCTACCCTTTAAGATCTTCGTCAGGGTTCCAAAGTTGAGAGGACCTAGGGTGTACTCTGACGGCAGTGAAATGAAAAACCTCATCTTCCACATAGTGCCTTCGGCCACACCCATCCCGTAGAACCCTCCGGGGGCAAACTCGCTTTTTGTTACTGTTTTGCGCTTTAGAATGTCGATGTAATCAATGCTGTCGCTTACCTTCATGACGCCCCTGCTTGCTATACCGGGGGTCGGTCCCACAAGAGAGGATCTTGGATAATCATACTCAAAATCCATCGTCCCGTCCGGAATTAGCTTGCAGTCGAGTCCAAGTGAGCTTAGGTGCTTGTGCATCTTTTTTGTCACTTTTTCCTCTATTGTTGTTGCGACAATCGTGTCGGGATAATGTAACGTGATTTGTTTACACATTCAATATTTTTAAGACTATCTATAGACTAGAGTAATAATTACATCAAGCCTGAATTTTTTTGCATAAATCCCACGGTTTTATGAAAAATATGTATATTTTTTACATCATGCTTGATCCAACACAAAAAAAGATCGGACAAACCACGAGTCAACACCTGACTAATCTCGGAATTTAATTACTACTGCGCATTAGTTTTTGCATGAAATCCGGTTCTGACATTTCACCGTTTTCAAAAATGGCGGGGAAAAATCTATGATACTTGGCGTGGTGATAGGCGAATCAAAGCCGGCGGCTGTGACGGCGCAAACCTCAAAGCCGCTCTCGGTAGGAGAATACGTGATAATAGATTCCCAGGACGGAAAACTCCTAGGGCTAGTCGAGCGCTCCTTTGTATCAAGTGCAGCGTTAAATGACATACACAACTTTGATGAGGCAATAGAAAGCAAAGAAATTGCCGACATCAACTCGCGCGACAAAAGCTTTACTGCAAAAATCACAATACTTGGCTATCTGGCGGAGCTGCAAAAAAGCCTCGTAGTCCTTCCGGCGATTCCGCCGATTCCGGGCACCGCGATTCTTAGTGCAACAAGGGACGATCTTGGGATGATATTCGGCCCGCAAAAAGACGAGTGGGTAAGGATCGGGACGCTTTTGAGAAACCGGCAAATCGAGGCCAAGATAAACATAAACAAAATAGTCTCGAGACATCTCGGAATTTTGGCAATGACTGGTATGGGAAAAAGCAATCTCGTATCGCTTTTGGCAAAACAAATCGCGACACTCGATGGCACCCTGATAATTTTTGATTATCATAATGACTATTCCGATCTCAACATCCAGTCAATGAACGTAATTGATGCAAAAATAAATCCACGACTCTTGGACGCAACACAACTATCGGATGTGCTTGAGATCAGGGAAAACGCAGACATACAGCAAAGAATTCTGCGTCTTGCATTCACCGAGGATGTAAAGGAGGCAAAGGACTTCTGGGCAGCCTTGGACCATAACGTCGCAATGATCGGAGCAAACCCCGAGCGCAAAGAGGACAGACATTCAGCAGACAGGGTCCAGGACAAAATCGACGATGCGAAGCACCGGTTCGCAGATGTGGTGGATCCGGACATCATGGACCCGCTTGCACTCATAAAAGAAGGAATGGTAAATGTGATCAACGTATCGGATCTTTCGGAAAAACAGGCAAACGTCGCACTGACCCATTACTTCCGCGAGCTACTAAATGACAGAAAAGCGGCACTTGCAGCAAAGACAGCAAAGACCAAATCTGCCCACAGGTACCGCTTTGACTCTCCAATTTTTGTCATAGTTGAGGAAGCGCACGTCTTTATTCCAAAAGGTGAGGAGTCGCAGACAAAATACTGGGCCGCTAAAATAGCAAGGGAGGGACGCAAGTTCGGCCTAGGCCTTGGCATAGTCTCACAAAGGCCTCGTAACATAGACCCAAACGTGCTAAGCCAGATGGGCTCGCTTGCCATAATGAAGATAGTCCAAGAAGACGACCAGCACCAGATCGCATCAGCAGCAGAGTCGATTAGCAGGGAGCTGGTAAACCAACTTACATCGCTAAACGTCGGAGATGCATTGCTGGTGGGGCAGTGGGTAAACCTACCAGCGATGGTGCATTTTGATGAGGTAAAAGACAAGGCGGTCGGCTCCGACAAGAATGCCGTTTCGGAATGGAAACACACAAAGAAATTTACCAAAGTGTCAGCCGAGTCGACGCAGGACCTAATACAAAAAGATCTCTTGCTTGATTGAAATGTTTTCACACATATCTGACACACACCTAGGTCTTGCGCAGTATGGCCTAGAAGAAAGGGAAAACGACATCTACTGCGCATTCAACGAGGCGGTGGACACCTCAATTAAGGAGCATGTTGATTTTGTAATTTTTGCCGGAGACATTTTTCATGTCCCAAACCCGAGCGGAACTGCAATACTACAGATGGCAAACGCGCTGCGCCGGCTAAAAGAAAGCGACATCGAATCGTTTTTTGTCCTAGGAGAACACGACATCTCGAGGATCCGCTCTACGCCGGTCCCATATGTGTATCACAACCTGAGGTTTGCAAAGTACATTGGCGATGGCAAGCCATACATACACAAGGATGTTTTTCTGGCAGGGTTTGACAAGATAAGAAAAAGCGAACTCCAAAACTTCCATGAGAGATTTGCCAAGATTGACAAGGCAGCAAAAGAGCACAAGGGCCACAAAATCCTTGTCATGCACCAAGGAATAACTGAGATAAACGAGTTTGCAGGCGAAATTGGCTCTGATGACATGCCAAAAAACTTTACCTATTATGCGATGGGACACCTACACGACAGGCTCCTAAAACGATTCTCACGTCTTGGCGGGCCTGTGGCATACCCAGGCTCAATTGAGCTTACCACAAGCGAGGGAATCAAAGACGCACAAAAAGGGTTCTACCTCGTAGATGTATCGTCCGCAGAGCCAAACCCAAACTGGGTTAGGCTCCAGACCCGACCGCAGATATCAGAAAGGACCGAGTTTGCAAATCTCGAAAGAACAATCACACAAACTCTGCAAAATATATCTACGCTTGGCAAAAAACCGATAGTCGAGCTCAAAATATCCGGTCAGGACATCCAGTCAGACATTGTACAGACACAGATGGCAAGACTTGCGGCAAGCACGCTTTACTGCACTTGGAAGATAATACATGCGGACAAAAACAACTCATCGGTGCTCTCTGAGCGGCCCACAAACATAGACGAAGAGCTCGTCCGTCTTGCATCAAGCGCACTTGGCTCCGAAGACCTTGCAAGGCTTGCAATCAGGGAACTCCTTGATCCCCTTGCCGAAAACAAGATCCAAGAAGTGACGCAGCTTGTAATCGAAAACTTTGAGCAGTTTCGGGGAAAAAAGAAATGATAACATCAGTTGAGCTATGCAACTTTATCTCACATAACATGACGCAGCTTGCCTTTGAAAACGGCGTGACTGTCTTTGTGGGGCAAAACGGGGCAGGCAAGTCAAGCGTAATTGACGCAATAACATTTGGGCTCTTTGGGGAGCATACAAGAAAATCAAACAAGAGTCTCATCCGGCGCGGCACCGGCAGTGCGTACGTCAAAGTCCGCTTTACCTCAAAGGGAAAATCATACGAGGCGGTAAGGACCATCGACTCAAAGGGGGCACTTTCTACGCAACTGTTTGAGGAAAAAGGAGATGAGCGTGCGCAGCTTGCGGCAGGCGAGAGAAAGCAGTATGGTGAATCCACTAGCCAAAAGATCGAGTCCATAATAGGCCTCGACTATGCCAAGCTAAAGATAGCGTCGATTGTGCAGCAGGGCGAGCTAAACTCGATAGTGAAAGCAAAACCAAAAGAGTTCAAGGAGCTGCTAAACGCAATAATTGGAATCGACCGACTTGATTTGGCCTCAGAGGCACTAAAGGAGGTGCAAAAAAACTTTAGGCAGACAGTCCGGCAGAGGCTCGGCTACGACGACACACACATAGAGATGCTTTCTAACGAACTTGGGCAAAAAAGACAGGAGATAGAAAAATTCGAGCCGCAAAAACAAATGCTACAAAAGAAAAAACAGATCGCCGAGGCAGTGATGCAAAAAATAGAGCAGGAAATAAAATCCGGCTCTGAAAAAGAGGCAGTCCTAAGGCAACTCGAGGAAAGAAATGTGGATCTTCGAAGGTATGTAAAAGACGCGATATCGTCAATTCAAAAAGAGATCTCTGAAAAAGAGCGAAAGGTCAGGGAATGTGAGGGCTGTTTTGATATCGCAAGGCTCATCCCAGATCTGGAGTCGAGACTGGAAAAGATACGCTCGGAGCTGGATGATGTCGGAAAAAAGATCCTAGAGTATGAAAAACAACAAACAGCGCTCCATGAACATCAAATACTTGCAAAAAAATTGCAGCTACAAAACGGGGCCTGCCCTGTCTGCGACTCTAAGGTGGGGCAGCTAAAACCAATCTTCCAAGTCGAGCACATAGTAGCCGAGCAGGACAAACTAAAGGGGGCAATCCAGCTGCTTGCAGCAAAAAAACAGCAGCTGGTGGCAGAAGAAAGGGAACTGGCTCAAAAACACCAAAAATCGATCGTGGCAAAGACTACGCTTGCGGCGCACTCGGTGCAAAGCCCAGAGCAGCTGCGTGCCCTAAAGGACGAAATCGAGCTGCGAAAAAGCCAGGTTCAGAAAATCCCACACTCCGTTGCCACATCCGGGCAGCTTGTCGAGGCGGCTTGTATAGACTCTAATGCAAGAATGATCTATGAGAAAATAATTGAGCTCAAAACCAAGGCTGCAGGATTTGATCCCACGGAATTTGCAAAACTAAAGCAAGAATATGAGCAAAAGCGCAAAGAAATGAGCAACATTGACCAGGACCTCGGCGCAACCACAGAAAAAATAAGACAGGCAAACCAGAGAATAGAAAAAATAAACTCTGTTCTTGGCGAGCTAGGAGACGTCAAGGAGTATCTTGGAGGCCTTGAGCAAATACAAAGTAATGTCTACAACAGGGACGGACCCGTGGCCACAAGCCTTAGATCGTGGGCCCTTGCGACAATATCTTCAAAGGCATCAGAATATCTCGGAATGCTAAACACGAAAATTCACCGCGTCATGCTGTCGGAAAAAACCCGCGACGTTACAATCACCTGCTACTCAAAAGATGCACCAATAGACATTGACTCTCTGTCGGGCGGCGAACAGGTCGGAGTTGCACTGGCACTGCGGCTCGGCATGGTGCACCTGCTAGGTACGTCGAGTCTTAACTTTGTGATACTAGACGAGCCAACAACGCATCTTGACTCTGAGAGGAGAAGATCCCTTGTGGGAGTGTTGTCACAGCTGTCAGATATATCGGACAGCACCAATCCGTTGCAGCTAATAATAATAACACATGATGCGGAGATCTTTGAGGACTCGTCTGTAGAAAAAATCTACAGATTCGAACCAAGTCTGGAAGGAACAAAGGTCTCTCTGCTCTAGCCGCCGGTCAGCTTGGCAAATTTTTCGTTCTTGCTGAGCTTTTCCATGAATAGCAAATTTGAGAGTGCAACTATTGCGGATTCCTTTACGGGTTCGCTTGGGTCGTTCAGCGCCCTTTGCAGGGTTTGTTTTGCTTCCTTTGCGCCAACTACACCCAGCGCTATTGCTGCTTCGTGTCGAACAAACATGCTGGGGTCGTTTTGCGTGGCGTCCTCAAGGTGCTTTACTGCACTCCTATATCCCATCTGCCCAAGAGAAAATGCAGCCTCGTGCCGCACAAGCTCGTTTGGGTCGTTTTTTAGGACCTTGGCAATGTGGGGGATCTTGTCCTCGCCGCCAAAGTCGACTAGTATGCACGTGGCCCTCGTCCTTATCACATAGTCGTCATTGTCTAAGAGGTTTACGAAATAGTCGACGTCTTTTTTTTCATACCTGTCTTCCATCTCTGCAAAAAGGGCAAGCCTTTTTTCTGGTACTACATCCATCGGTTTTTGGGAAAACCCTTCACTATATTATCCTAATTGGTTGTGTTTGGGGATGGTCATTTTGCGATTCGAAAAAATCGGTTAGTTTTATCAAACTATGGCGAGAAGACCTCCAGACTTGTCCGGAGGATGAATCGCCATTAACAATTGGTTAGTTGGAAGGTATGCAAAATTGTTAAATTCTACAAATACAAAAAGATCAGTAATGTCAGAGCTAGGCAAAATGGAAGAAGGTCGTGACCACAACACAGGCCTGTACCTGAGATCATGTAAAGCCGGAACAGGATCGGGCCTGACAGACTACCGTAGGAACTACGGGAATTCACGCCTGTGGAGATCAGAAGCTCGGTCGCTGAAGCAGGAAGAGGCTACCGGACTTGTCCGGTAGTGGTTCACAATGAATCTAAAACACAAAAAATCATGATAGCACAAATAGGGCAAAAGGCACCCAACCTCTCCGTCTCAAAATGGGTGCAGGGCATGCCGACCAACTTTGATCAAGAAAAGGATCACGTCGTACTGGTGGAGGTCTTTCAGGTGAACTGCCCTGGGTGTTTTCTGTACGGAATACCGGAAGCAATCAACGTCTACAACAAGTACCGCTCAGACGGTGTGACCGTCCTTGGAGTGGCCACTGCCTTTGAGGATTTTGACAAAAACACGCTTGAAAATCTGGAGCTACTCTCAAAGACCGGCCAAGTCATCGGCGAGACAAAAAAGGCACTCGCCCAGTACGGAAAACTCGCCCCAGGCGACAGGCTCCCATACAAGATTCCGTTTCCGCTAGGGATGGACGTTTTGGTAAAAGAGGAAGGCACGCCAAGCAAGGAAAAGATGACCGAGTTTATCAAAAGCCAGCTTCCGGATTTTGATGCCCAGTCGGAAGACTATAAAAAAGAGATATTTGCACGCGTGGAATTTTACTTTAAATCAAAAGAGTACTCGGCTGAGACCTTTGAGAAGTTTGCCCTGAGGGGAACGCCGTCGTCCATACTGGTGGACAGAAAGGGCATCCTGCGCGATGTCTCGTTTGGACAAATGGGGCAGCTGGAACCCATGATACAAGAGTTGCTAAACGAATAACTCAGACAGCCTTTGCTTTTCTTTTAAAATAAAACGCAGCGGTGCTCCCAATGCCGGCAACGGCCATTGTGCCTACTACTGCAATGACAGTCATGACCTGATCTGGGTTTTTCGGTGTTTCTTCAGCTTGAGGCTGGCCGGAAAATGCTGTAGGTGCATAGTCGCTTGTCATCTCCAGTGTGTGTGTGCCGTTTCCCTCGAACTCTAGCGTCACAAAAGAGATCTTTTCGTTTTGCAAAACCTTGGCAGGAATCTCACTGCCGTCAAGATAAAACTTGAGCTGGCCCCTCGTTATGTTTTGTGGTATCTGTAGCTCGCCTATGTTGTTCTCAAGGCTGCTTATTATCTGCAGGACAAGTCTGCCGTCGTCAAAGCCTGCGCTCTGGATATCGAAATTCGCAGTTGACCTTAGCACAAACGTTTTGTCATCGACTCTGAGATCAAAACTGGTGCTCATGCCTGTCCTGTCCGAAAGAGGCTCTGCAAAAACAGGAACTACTATTAGAGAAAAAAATAGCGCTAATAGAAACTTCAATTTATGCCGGGATGACTCGCTTTCTGAGTTCTTTATCCTTTGAGATCCGCGGGTGGGATGGATCAGCCAGTAATACCTCAAACCAATAATGAAATCCGTCCTTGTACAAAAAGTATGAGCCAAGTAATTTCAGAGTCTTGTATTTTTGCTGCGTCCTGTGTTCTGCGACCTGCTGCATATTGACATCTGCCTTTATTCTGGTGACACCAAGGTGCTTTGGCCTTCTGCCAGCCACAGGTCTTTGTCTTCTCATGCCACCTGTTCCGACACGTGCTCTTATTACGACCATTCCCTGCTTTGCCTTGTAGCCAAGCCTTCTTGCTTTCTGGATTCGGCTGGGTTTGTCTATTCTTGTAAAGGCGGCCTCTTTTCTCCACTCTATGGCCCGCCTTCTTATTTCAGGTGAGTTTTCCTGCCATAACCTGAGCCATGTTGCGTCCTGGTGACTGAGCATTACCGCACCTATTTCGAGCCCCTTAATATCTTTTAAACCCTGCACACGTCGTAACAAATGTCTGCGAGTGTCAGAATTTTCCTAGGTTTTTTCACTCGCAGGAATTCCTAACGGAACTCTGAGAGTAATCAAGATGATGGCCTCATAATGTTATCTATTACGGAAAAACCCCTCTACATGTGAAACTAGAGAACGTTTTTTTCTAGTCTGCCTTTGACATGTTCTGTGAAAAAACAGGCGCTGGTTTTGTGCTTGGCATTGTTTGTGGCAGGAATGCATGCAGTAGATGCACAGACAGTCCAGATAACAACCGGCAAAAAAACATACCACTATGGAGACTATCTCCAAATAACAATCTCAGTCTCAGAAGTGACTGAAAACACAGCAGTAATACACATAATCGATTGGGCCGGAACACAGAGCACCGCAATTCCAGTCGTGATACAAAACCTCACAACCACAATAACTTCGCCAAACCAGTTCAACTCGGTGATCTTCAAAGAAGGCAAATACACAATCCGTGTCCAGTATGCTGGCGCAAGTGCGTCTGCAGAGTTTGAGCTGGTAAATGCGGGAAACATGGTCCTGCCATATGGAAGCGATGTGGTCATCCCCCAGTGGGCAGGTGGTACAATCTCTGACTATGGACTGCTCAAGTTTCTTGTGGACAAAAACATAGTTGTCCTCCCGGAAGGGAAGACGCTAAAGGAAAGCGTCAAAATCCCATCTTGGTACAAGAAAAACGCCTCGTGGTGGTCTGAAAAGAAAATAACTGACGAAGAGTTTGTGGTCGGCCTTGACTATCTTCTAAGTCACCGGGTCATCATTTTGTGAATCTAGACAGATTTCTTCCTGCCGGCTTTTCCTATTGCCCACAGGATTATCATGATGATAAACGCAATGACAAATGCCGCAAC
>CAZITM010000043.1:0-12686 GCA_964542205.1 uncultured Candidatus Nitrosotenuis sp. | reverse complement strand
TCTACTGGAAATTCCGCTACAGTGGCAACAGAGTTAACCAATGCAAGAAATGATTGGAATGATGAGAGTTCATCATTTAGCTTCAACCTCCAAACGAGCTGTTCACACTGGGTTAGCTCAGCAAGCCTCTCAGGCGGAATCGTAGGCCAAACAACGACAACATATGATGGATTCGGTTATGTGTACGATGTAGACTTCAATTTTGACAGCTCATCGCGTACCTGGACAAGCGGCACATCATGTGATTCAGATGCAGAACCGGCATCGTTACGATATGTGGCAACGCATGAGTTCGGACACTGGTTAGAATTTGGACACGCATCGGACAGCACGTCTTCCCATTCTGTAATGTGGACCTCATACAACTGCAACGGCATAAATGTCAAATCAGCTGATGCAACGGAGCTTGACAATGTCTACTAGACAATTGCCTCAAAAAAAGATCTACGTAGCTGCAATAGCAGCATTCGTAGTGGGAATTACTGCAATAGTCATGTTGACTCAAACCGGGCCAACACAAATCTCAGTCGATGGACTTTTGGACAATTGGGGGCTACAAGACATGGCCAAAAGAGCGCAATACGTCTTGATTGGAACTGTCAGAGATAAGATAGTATCATCAATAGATGAGGATCCTGCAAGATGGAACAAACCAATGGTTTACACCGACGTGGTAATCGATGTCGAACAAGACGTCGCAAACAAGTACAAGGACTCACAGGTGACGGTAAGAACTCTTGGCGGAAAGACCGACAAGTATTGGGTAAATGTCTCATTCTCACCGACATTCGAGATAGGTGAAAAGGTCCTGATATTTGTGTCCAAAGAGCCTGGATCTGAAATGGGTGACAATTACCTTGTACTTGCCCAGCAATTTGGTAAATACAAAATTGACGGCGGCAAGGCGTACGGAAAAGATCGTGAGAACGGCATTGATCAAGACCAATTCATAAGAGAAATACGCTCCGCACTGCCAGAATCTGCTCAAAACAACAACCCCAACTAATTTTTTTTATTTTTTCTCACAAAACCATTCAAAACTGAAACAAACTTTCAGATTCGTAAAAAAATAAGGTAAGTGTATTCTAAGCCCACCGATGGCTTTCTGCCGTTAATGTGTCCGGACTACCTGTATGCCCGAAAACCCGCGAACCCGCCATCATCTTCAATTGAGCTCGAAACAATTTGTTAAAGTCTTAAATGAATGAATGGTGTATTGTAGCCATGGAAGAAGAGATCCCACAATGCCAGTGCCCCCCTGGTTCTGAGAGCTATGTAAACGAGGACGGCATGAACATCTGTCTTTCTTGCGGTGGCTGGGTACCGGCAAAATAGATCTGGTCGTAAAGCTCTCTGCGATCTTTTCGTAAACTTGTTAGGCTATCTTGTAAGGATTCGTATTTTTTGAGCCAGTCTTTTGGTTGCAGAGGATATGTCAGCAGTCCTTTTCTTCATGTTTGTCCGGTATTTTCGAATCTTTAAATTCCTGGTTTTGATCATCCTTTTTTGCTGCGATATTCCAGCAGAGCCAAGAGACGACCTTTTTTTAAGCGAGTATTGCGCATCTATTGAAGAGATTGTCTCCAGGAGTTTTCTGGAATCGAACTCTTTTTCCTTGATTTCCCTTTGAATGTCAGAAAGGGTAAGCTCCGAAAGCGATTTTCCGGATTTGTGTGCGGCATGCACCAGACTTCCAACTATTTTGTGCGCAGCCCTAAATGGAAGCCCTTGTTTTACCAAGGCCTCTGCGATATCAAGCGCCGTCAGGTACCCCGATTCTGCGGCCTCTTGGATTTTTTCCTTGTTTATCTTGAGTGTGGCAAACACCGAGTTTAGAATGACGAGCGCAGAAATTGCTATCTTTGAGCTTGAAAACACGGCCGGCTTTATTTCCTGCAGATCCCTTCCGTATCCAGACGCAAGTCCTTTGAGTCCAGAAAGAATTGCGACCAGGTTTCCAATTACACGTGCAGTTTTTCCGCGTGTAAGCTCCAAGATGTCAGGATTTTTCTTTTGTGGCATGACGCTTGATGGAGACGCGAACTGATCAGATAGCTCCACAAATGAAAACTCTGCAGTGGACCATATCACCAAGTCTTCTGCCATTCGGCTGAGATTTGTCATAAGGATTGAGACTGCACTTACATACTCTGCTACAACGTCACGACTGCTAGTTGCATCTATTGTGTTTTCCACGATTTGTGAAAAGCCAAGCATCTTTGCAGTGCTGTTTCGGTTTATTGGCAGGCTGGTTCCACCTACAGGTCCAGCCCCAAGTGGCGAGTGATTTACTCTCTCGTAGCTTGCGTAAAGCCTCTCAAAATCCCTAAAAAGCACATCTGCGTGTGACAGCAAATAGTGTGAAAATGTGCCGATTTGTGCATGCTGGAGGTGCGTGTAAAGCGGCATTGTCGTGCTTGTGTGTTTTTGCGCCAGCTTGACTAGTGTCTCCACCAAGTCCACTATGCAGTCGCAGATTACATTGATGTCGTCTCGAATTTTCATGCGGAGATCCAAGGCGACCTGATCGTTTCGCGACCTAGCAGTATGCATTTTCCCACCCACTGCATGTCCTGTCTTTTTTATGACAAGTGATTCGATAAGCTCGTGTATGTCCTCGGCAGTGGATGCGTTATTCAGATCCTCTTTTTTTAGGTTCTCAAGTGCCTGTAAAATTTTTTTTATTTCAGATCTGTTGAGGATTTTGTTTTCATAAAGCATGATAGCATGAGCTTGGCTGCCAACAATATCATACATTGCGATTTCAGAATCGTCAGATATTGACGAGACATAATCAAGTGTGTGCTTGTCCAGATTTTTTCCGAGGCGCGAGCGGTACATAACTATGTGAGGATAATTGGGTTTGATAACCTTTCACTTGGGCGTGCATATTCTAAGAATAATTTGGTCATGTTTTCCTCTTATTAAAATATAGATGCCAATTTTTGATTCATTTAGGTATTTGAAGAGGAATCTCCAATTGATGATTGTGATGAGAGCGTACTATTGATTCATGATTAATACTGTGTCGATCATAATGTTAAAACCACATTCTTACAGATCAAGCCTATTGCAGAAAACCTTTAAGTTCAGACTGTATCTAAATTCAGATCAATCAAAAAAGATACTCAACACACTTGCTGCATGCAGATACGTTTACAACAAAATGGTTGAAAAGATAAGGAATCAAGGATTTCAGACAAGAAACGACCTAAATTACTTTCTAACTGAGTTAAAGGAATCAGAAGAATGGTTGTATTCACATCACTCCAAGATGCTTCAGATGGTATCAATGCAGGTGGAGGATGCTCAGAAATCACTAATACGATTGCGAAAAAATGGCCGCAAGGTGGGCAATCTCAAATTCGCAAGATTTTCCCAATACAACACCTTTGTCTATAATCAGACTGGATTTGACATCAAAGGTGGTTTTCTGCATCTTTCCAAAATAGGTAAAATCAAGATAATCCAACATCGGAAAATTCCAGAGAATTCTAAAACCAAGCAGATCACAATAACAAAATCAAAGAGTGGAAAATGGCATGCGTGTATAGTCGTAGACGTTGATACCATAATTCCAAAGATCAGTTTAGCAAAATCAACAGGAATCGACGTGGGAATCAAGAATTTTGCGTATGATTCTGAAGGATTTGTAACTCCAAACCCATTAAATTTTCAAAAAATGCTCAAGCCATTACGAAGAGCTCAGAGAAAAATATCAAGAAGGCAGATTGGTTCAAGTAATAGAAAGAAAGCGTTACGGTTCTACCATATCATACATGAAAGAATTAGAAACCGCAGAAGGGACTTTTTGCACAAACTATCAACGCAATATGCTAGAAATTACGATATTGTTTTTGTTGAAAGACTTGCCAAACTTAACATGGTAAAGAACCACAAGTTAGCAAGAGGCATTATGGATTCTGGTTGGGGTATGTTTACAAATATGCTACACTACAAAACCATGTTGGTTGAGGTTCGACCAAAAAATACAACTACTGACTGCTCAAGATGTGGAAATCGAGTGCCAAAAACATTGGCAGTTAGAACACATAGATGTAATAAATGTGGATTAGTTTTAGATCGAGATCACAATGCTGCGATCAACATACTTAAAAAAGGATTGAGTGTTTTTGGGATTTTAGATCATATTCAAAAGATTGTACCGCAGGAACTGCGGGAAGTTACGCCTGTAGAGATCTCAAAGAGGTCAAAGAAGCAGGAAGCCGCAAGCCATAACAAGCGGTAGCTTCACATATAGCATAAACGGTTTGTCAACTATGAGCCAAGATTTGCAAGAGTTGAGAAGAAAAATCTTTGACGAGTTATCTGGAATAGTGGATCCTGAAATAAACACCTCGATTACAGACCTGGAGCTGGTCGACAATGTCGACATCCAGGGCTCCGCAGTCAAAGTCGATTTGCACCTGACCAGCCCGTTTTGTCCCGCTGTTTTTGGCTTTAAGATTTGTCAGGACATTCATGATCATCTTCTAAAGCTTGACGGAATCGATGACGTCAAGGTGAACGTTTCAAATCACTTCATGGCAGAAGCGATAAACAACCAAGTAAATAACAGCCCAAATCCAAAAAAGCCAGCTTGAGCTATTTTCTGAACCCTAAGAGATATCCCCTTAGTAGCTGTATGCCCATTGCCGGATCCACGCCCTTTGGGCAGACCTGGCTGCAAGAGCCCGCAAAGTGGCATCTCCATATCCCGTGGGATTCATCGATGATTTTTAGTCGCTTGTCTTTTCCCTTGTCGCGATTATCTGCGACGTATCGGTACGCCTGAGCAAGCGCCTGCGGTCCCATAAATGACGAGTCTGTCGCCATGGTTGGACATGCGGAATTGCACAGACCGCATTTGATGCAGTTTGCAAACTGGATGTATTGTTCGTGTTCTTCTGGCGTCTGCAGAAACTCCTTTACGCCGGGCGTTACCTCAGAGTCCTCTCGAATTATGAAAGGCTGCATTTTTTTGTGTGTTGTAAACAGTCTTTCAAAATTTACCACCAGATCCCTTATGATTGGGAAATTGTTCATAGGCTCTACCGTGACAACATCAGAGTTCAGCTCAGAGATTTTTGTAAAGCACGCAAGCCTGGGCCTGCCGTTTATCTTCATGCCGCAGGAGCCGCACGAGGCCTGCCTGCACGAGTAACGCACCGCTACAGAATGATCCAGGTGCCTTTTGACGTCCAAAATCGCATCCAGAACTGTGGTCCACCTTTCGTATGGAACCTTGAAATCAATAAACTTCGAGTCAGAGTCGTGCTCTGGGTTGAATTTTGCAATTCTCAGCGTTATCATCTTTGATGAGGATATCGACTCTGTCGTGGATTTTTCCTCTGCCATCTGTCCTGCTTCGCTCATCTATGTCATCCCCAAACTCGTCATCAATATAGTCCTTGAACCATATACGATAAGACCTATCATCGCCACAAGGCAACCGTATGTTACTGCTTTTTCATACGAACGGCCCTGTTTGAGTTCCAAAAGAATCACCCGCAGGCCGTTGAATCCGTGAACCGACAAGAGTATCAAGACCAGCTCAAGGAGTATGGCATATGGTATGAACTGGTAGTTGGCAACCACGTTTTCATACTGTAGTGATTCGCCAAAATCCATTGTCAGCCTAAAGAGAATGTGTACTGCCACAAGTACCACTGCCCCCAGAGCGGTGCCATAATGAACCTTCATCACAATGCTTTCGCGCATTTTACTCACCAAACAGTACGGATAGTCCGTACATCATTGCAAGTGCCGCAAGGCCTATAGATGCATAGATGCACATTTTGTGCATGTTGTTCTGAGATGCCGGAATGTATGGATAGTCGGGGCGCGCTGGTTTTCCGACACCTATGCCGCCATGCCCCAGCATAACGCGAATTCCGTTTGCAGTATGGAACACGCACATTCCGATAACAAGTGTCAAAAGGATGTGGCCTTCTGTGGTTTGTGTCAGATTCAGCATTGCGTTCCATGCTTCCCTTCCGTTTAGGATCGAGCTTGTCTCATAGACGTGACCGATCAGATACGCCAGGAGCCCAAGTCCTGTGATTCTCATCAGCCAGTATGCGAAACGCTCTATTCCGTATCGACCCGGGTTTGCCATCCCTCTGATTCCTTCCTTGTTTTCGTTTCGTTTCATCAGTATTTTCTCTCCACGGGTTGATACCTAGTGATGGTTACTGGGTGCTTTTTCATTATTGGGCCTTTCGGATCATAGTATGCAAGTGTATGGTGTAAAAAGTTTGCATCGTCCCTGCTAGGATAGTCGATTCTTGCGTGTGCGCCTCGGGATTCTCTTCTGTTTATCGCTCCGACCAAAACAGTTTCTGCCACCCGGAACATCGAGTCAAGCTCCATTACGTTTACAAAGTTTGTGTTGTATTCCTTTGCCTTGTCGTCAACGTGTTTCCATGTTTTCTCTCTGAGCTCACGAAGTTTCTTTAGTCCTTCGATGAGTCCTTCTTCTGTTCTGTAGACATATGCCTTGTCGTTCATCATATCGGTCAGCTCTTGTCTTGTTTCGTATGGGTTTGCCTCTCCTCGCCCCCTGAAAATTCCGTCGTAGATTCTTTTTTCTTCCAAGTTTACCAAGTGATGTGGAAACTGCGACGACTGTTTTGCTTCCAGTGCGTGCTTTGCTGCAAGGTGTCCTGTAATTTTCCCCCAGACGATGCACTCTGATGTAGAGTTTGCGCCTAGTCGGTTTGCGCCATGTACGCTGTTGCATGCTGCCTCGCCTGCGGCCCAGACGCCCTTTAGCTCCGTTGCGCCGTCGATATTAGTGTGGATTCCACCCATCATGTAATGGCATACTGGTCTGATGTCTATTGGCTCCTGGGCCGGATCTATTCCAGAAAACTTGATGCTTATCTCCCTGATTGCGCCGAGTTTTTCCTTGATGACTGCGTCCCCGATGTGCCGAAGGTCGAGCTTCATGCAGTCCACGCCTGTTTCATGTTTAAAGCCGCGCCCCTGGTTAATTTCACTCATTATTGACCTTGAGACAATGTCGCGCGGCGCAAGCTCCAACTTGGATGGGGCATAGTTTTTCATGAATCTGTCTCCGTTCTTATTTATCAGATATCCTCCCTCGCCCCTTGCGGCCTCGGTAATCAGGATTCCAGACGGCAGGATTCCGGTTGGGTGGAACTGGACAAACTCCATGTCCTTTAGTGCAAGTCCTGCCCTGTACGCCATGTCCAGGCCGTCAGGTGTTGATGATAACGCATATGTCGAAAAGCTGTAGATGCGGCCTGCGCCGCCAGTTGCGATTATCAGCGATTTTGCCTTTATTGCATAGAAGGTTCCGCTTGACAGCTCGATGCCGGTAACTCCCATGAACTGCTGGCCGTCGTGGATTATCGATGTGACAAACCACTCGTTGAGAAATGTTATGTTGTCAAATTTCTGGCAGGTGTCATAGAGGGTCTGCATCTCAAAGAAACCTACCTTGTCTGACGCATACGTTGCTCGCGGAAAGCTGTATCCCCCAAAGTGCCTCTGGTCTATTTTGCCGTCCTTTCTTCTGGACCATGGCATCCCCCAGTGCTCCAGCTGGTAGATTTCTCTTGGCATTTCTTTGCACAAGACTTCGGCGACGTCCTGGTCTGCCAGAAAGTCGCTGCCTTTGACGGTATCATAAATGTGAGATTCGATGTTGTCTCCTGCCTCCTCAAATAAAACCGCCGCTGTGCCGCCTTCTGCAGAGACCGAATGCGAACGCATTACTTGCACTTTTGATATCACTGCAATCTTGAGCGACTGACTTGTTTTTGCGGCCTCGATTGCTGCACGTAGGCCTGCGAGGCCCGAACCGACTATAAGCAAATCATATTCGATAGAATCAACCATTTGCTATCTTGAACTCCTTGAAATCCGATAAATATGTGTTGAAGAAATTATCGATCTGTAGCTTGCAAGCAAACTTTATATTTATCGCTAGCGATATCACTAGCGATGGTAACTGAGTGGTTCCAGCGGGTCGGCAGTTCAGTGCCCCGTGGCTTTTCAAGATACTACATACTAGAGTTGCTTGCAACAAAGCCACATACTGGCAAGGAGATAATCGATGCTGCAACGGCTCAAAGTGAGGGCAGGTGGAAGCCATCGCCTGGTCTTATCTATCCGCTCCTTGGGAGGTTGCTAGACGAGGGACTCGTCGAAGAAACAAAGGACGGAAAATATCAGATAACAAAAAAGGGTCGTGCCACTGCCGATGATCTGGAGGCAGTTAACAAGATAATAAAAAATCAGCTCGATGTCTTGATGCGGGTCAAAAACGTTGGCAGATTCGTCGCAATGGACCTTATTGAAAGAATCAGTATGATGGGGACATTGTTGAGTGCGAACGTATCAAAGATGACAAGAGATGAGATGCAAAAATACCGCAAGTTCCTCCAGTCCGAGCTTCAGAAGCTTGATGCCCAAGAGTCAAAGCAGGGAAAGGAAATCAGAATAGAATAAAACAAAAAAAGAAAATGGTTTGAAAATCGCCTGTTTAGGCAACCATTCCCCAGCTTCGAAGGGTTTCTGCGGTGAACGGATAGACGCATGCAGGTGCACCAGTTGTGCGAATGACTAGCTCTAATCCCTTTCTGCATTCTACTTCTTCTGGGGCAACTCCGTCTGCAACTTGCTTAAGCGGAGCAGGTGTTGTGTTCACTGGTCCAGGAACGTATTCTATTATTGGTTCTCCAGTACCTCGTACGGCGTCAAGAAAGACGTTGCTTCTGGAACTTTGATCGTCGTCCCACATCTCAACTACAAGGTCTGCCGTATCAAACGGTTTGACTACCTTAAAGGAAAACTCTACTTCTGTTCTGAATTGATCTAGAGGCGTAGCCTTTGCAGTGGCGGCTGTTAGATAACCGTCGGCATCAATAACCTCAACAGTCTGCTTCCCAGTAAAATCCTGGTTAAGGGAGATACCGGCCAAGTCGTTTTGGTTTTTGTCGTCCTGATAGTCAGTTATCGTAATGGATGCATGTCTGAACGAGTCGACCCCGTTGTTTTCATATACCATCAGCTTTACCTTTGATGGGCTGCCTGTATTGAAAGTCATGGTTGAGATTTCTTGGATCTGATGATTTGCGTCAAATGCCCTGCCGTTTATTACAAGGCCGTTTTCTACTATGCGCTGACCGTCATCTAAGACACCGATTGTTGGTGCTTCACAGTCTCTGCTACAACCTGCATTTTCAGCATATATGTTAAGTGAGAACAATGAAAGTGACAGTATTCCTGCCGCAATTAGCAATTGAAGTATATTTGTCATTGGTTTCAAGTCAAGACTAGACATAATTAAATCCTATGTAGTGTATGGATCGCCACGTAGCTTGACACTACAAATACGGATCAAGCTCCGAAGAGAGCTATTCATAAATAATTAAAGCCGGAGAACTTTTTGATGAGGTCGCTAAAGAAGATGATAAGTGACGGCTCAAAGCCGCTTGTCATTCCCGGCGTCTATGATGCTATTGGAGCAAAGATTGCACAGAAGGTAGGCTTTGAGGCAATGTTCCAGACAGGATATGGGACTTCGGCCACCTTGTTTGGGATGCCTGACTATGGGTTCATCGGAGCTACTGAGACGGTGGAAAACGCAAGGAGGATATGCAGGGCAGTTTCAGTTCCAGTAATAGTAGATTCTGACACTGGTTATGGAAACGCGCTAAGTGTCTGGAAGATAGTAAATGAGCTGCAAGCAGCAGGTGCTTGTGGTATTTTCCTAGAAGATCAAAGATGGCCAAAAAGATGCGGCCACATGGCAGGAAAGGAGGTAATTGAAAAAGAAGAATATGCTGAAAAGCTCCAGGCCGCAGTTGATGCAAAAAAGAGCAAGGACTTTGTCATAGTTGCAAGAACCGATGCCAGAGCCACAAGGGGACTCGATGATGCAATCGAGCGGGCAAAATACTATAGAAAAATAGGTGCAGATGCGGTTTTTGTGGAGGCCCCAAAATCCATCGATGAGATGAGAAGAATTGGCAGGGAGATCAACGCACCCCTTGTTGCAAACATGATAGAGGGCGGTGCAACGCCCATAAGGTCGGCAAAGGTGCTGCACAAGATGGGCTTTAAGATAATACTTTACCCGCTTTCTGTCCTGTATGCAAACACCTACGCCTCGCTCCAGATTCTAAAGGAGCTGAAAAAATCAGGCACTACAAGCAAGCTCAGAAGGCGCGTCGTAAGCTTTGACGAGTTCAACGAGATCGTAGAGCTTTCCAAGTTCAGGAAGCTTGAGCACCGCTACAAAAAAGAGTGAACCACTACCGGACTTGTCCGGTAGCCTCTTCCTGCTTCAGCGACCGAGCTTCTGATCTCTGCAGGCGTGAATTCCCGTAGTTCCTACGGTACTCTGTCCGGCCCAATCCTGTTTCGGCTTTACGTGATCTCAGGTACAGGCCTGTATCGTGGTCACGACGTTCTTCCACTTTGCCTAGCTCTGACATTACAGATTCTTTTGCATTTGTAGAATTTAGCAATTTTGTATGCCTCACAGCTAACCAATTGTTAACGGCGATTCATCCCCCGGACAAGTCAGGAGGTCTTCTCGCCATGGCTTGATAAAATAAAAAAGTACAAGTAAAGAGAGTTTAAGCGTTTCTCTTTACTTCAATTTCTATTGTGGATACGTTGCGTGACTTGCCGTCTTTTGATTCGAGCTGTTCAGAACCTATCCGTATTTCACCAATGGAATATCCAGCATTTTCTGTTTTGCGCGAGATGATTTGTGCAACATCTACCGCACGTCCAATGCTGAGTCCCCTGGCTTTGATATGCACTGCTGGCAGGTTAGCCAATTGAATTAGCGTAGATGTAACATACGCCATCAAAGGCTTTTTGCCAATGAAGATTACGTCTCTGTTTTCGCTGGACATGCACTAGTAACTATATATGGATAATTTAAAGCTAAAACGAAAATCGTTGTTCGGCTTCAAAAATTTCTTATTAACTAAGGTGCAATTATCAAGTAAAAATGAGCACGTTTGAGCAGATTAAAAAAATCATGGATTCCGGTTCAAAGGAACAAAAAATCAAGATGCTAGAATCCCTTGTCGATTCCGACGATCCAAAAATAACATCTCTAGTCATCTCAAGACTTGACGATACAGACATCGAGGTAAGAGGCGAGGCGTTCAGCTCACTTGTCCTAAATGACAACAATATTTCCGATATTCTAATTGAGAATTTAAAAAACAAGAGCAAGAACATCAGGGGCTACATTTGTCTGGTTTTGGCAAACAGAAACGACAAAAAGGCAGCATCGAGAATTGCTCAGCTTATAGAAGATGAAAGCGCCATGGTCAGGTCTTGCGCCGTAGGCGCCCTTGGATACCTAAAGGCAAGCAAAGCCCGCACCGCAATAAGAAAATGCCTCGATGACCCAAACATCGAGGTAAGAAAGAGTGCCATCAAGTCAGCAATCGACATCGGGGATCGGGATCTTCTTGCAAAACTAAAGGAGCTTTCCAAGGCAAACGACCCTGAAATCAACAGCCTCATAATTCTTGCAAGAAATAATTTAAGTGGACCGGGAGGGATTTGAACCCTCGATCTCACCCATGCCAAGGGCGTATCCTACCAGTCTAGACGACCGGCCCACAGGATCAGAGAAAAATTCTGATCGACTATGAAGTTTTCAGATTGATTATTAACGTTTAGCTGAAAACAGGAAATTCCGACAATCATTCATCATAAAATATTTAACCGTCATCAGTAACGTCTGTCTGTGGTAGTAGAAAACAAAGCGACCATTACTTTTGTTCAGTTATTAAAAGAGGATTTGGCAATATTCAGACTCGTTCCAAACGACGGCATCATACCGGACTACAAAGCTGGGCAATTCATCACAATCGGCATGAATGTGCCAAGTGAGGGCAAGCTTATCAGAAGGGCTTATTCCATTGCATCTCATCCGGAGAACAAAAAGTTCATTGAGCTTGTCATACGATGGGTTAGAAAACCACTTCCCGGGAGACTGACAACACAGCTCTTCAATGCAAAAGAGGGCGACGAGGTGACATGGATAAAGCCAACCGGCGCTGCACTGCTGATCAACGACAAGCTTCCAAACGGCCAAAAAGACGAAAGAAGGATTGTCTGTTTGGGCGGCGGTACAGGTATTGCTCCATTTGTAAGCTTTGCGCAGCACCTGCACGCCATAGGCGACAAAAGAGAGATAGTAGTGCTGCACGGTGCAAGCTATGTAGATGAGTTGAGCTACAAGCAGCTCTTTACCGATCTTGAAATGGAGAGCCTCGACAAGGGTCGAGACAAGTGGAACTTTAGATACAGGGCATCCATAAGCAGGCCGCAAGAATGGTTCAACAGATCATGGAGCGGCCAAACTGGAAGGGTCGAGACATTCCTGAGATCAAAGAACGGCGAGCCGTCGCCACTTGAACAGTTAATTGGTGAAAAGGTCACGCCACAAAACACGGTATTTTACATTTGTGGTTGGCAGGGCACAATAGACGGTTGCATGGATTATCTTTCTGCCAAGGGATTTGTGACTGAAAGAAACAAGCGGCCAGACGGCAGCTTCGAAGTCAAATACGAGTCCTACGGATAATCTCTCAAGAGTAATATTGTATTGTTTTGTCCCTAGCTTGGGGACGTAGGTTAGCTTGGTATACTGCCAGCCTCGGGCGCTGGAGATCATGGGT
>CAZITM010000042.1:0-12932 GCA_964542205.1 uncultured Candidatus Nitrosotenuis sp. | reverse complement strand
CATGGCTTAGTACCAATCCGATAGCAGTCAGGTCCCGCAGGATCAACGGGATTCTGAATATTTGGTTTATTTTTCATTTGGAATTGGACGGAATGCACTAATCTTCACATAGTCAGATTAGATCTTTTGATCAAATCCTCATTTTGTATGCGTAACTGGAGGCCCGTAAATCACTAAATGGTATACTACCATACTTCATCACAAGCGCCGCCATAGCGTTACGTATGCAAAAGGAAAAAGCAGGAAATAGCAATATAAACCATTCAGAAAATTTTGGAAACAGACTTGAAATTTTCGATCAGAGATATATTCGTCAATATAAAGTGAGAAATCGAATTGGAAACAGAAAAAATTTACAGAAAAAAGACAGCCAGATCGGCCGGCCTTTTTGCCAAGTCACAAAAACTCCACGTCATGGGAGTAAGTCACAACATCAGGTTTTTTGAGCCATATCCATTTGTCACAGAGTCCGCTGCAGGAAAGTTCCTAATGGATATAGACTCTAACAAGTACGTCGATTTTTGGATGGGCCACTGGAGTTTAGTTTTGGGCCATGCACCAAGGCCAGTGCTTGTAAAAGTGAGAGAGCAAGCTCAGAAGGGGTGGATGCACGGCACTGTCAACAAAAACACAATCGAGTTATCCAGTACCATATCCAACGCAGTTCCCGTTGCAGAAAAAATTCGTTACACCACTACTGGCACCGAAGCTACGATGTATGCAGTAAGGCTTGCGCGCGCAATTACTGGAAAAAAGACGGTTGCGAAAATTGATGGCGGATGGCACGGATACACGACAGACCTGTTAAAGTCGGTTAACTGGCCATTCAAAGAATCCGAGAGCGGTGGCCTCACAGATGAAAAACACATCATATCGCTTCCATACAATGAACTGGAAAAGTCGCTTGAGATCCTCAAGGCTGCAAGAAAGGATCTTGCCGCAATAATTGTCGAGCCACTCTTGGGGGGCGGTGGATGCATCCCCGCCACAAGTGATTACCTAAGAGGACTGCAAGAATTTACAGAAAAAAATGGTGCAATCTACATACTTGACGAGATAGTGACTGGGTTCAGGTTCAGATTTGGATGCATCTATGACACCATGAAGCTGGATCCCGACATCGTTACGCTTGGTAAAATTGTTGGCGGTGGGTTTCCAATAGGCGTTATTTGTGGTAAGGACGAAATGTTGAAACATGCAGACACTAGCAGATATTCAAAATCAAAAAGGGCATACATTGGTGGCGGAACATTTTCTGCAAACCCAATGACAATGTGTGCCGGCAGTGCAACACTTCAAACGCTAAAAAATAACAAATCCATTTATGCAAAGATTGGGAGGCTCGGCGAGTCTGCAAGAAGACAGCTAGACAGGGTCTTTGATGGAAAGGTAGTCACCACCGGGACCGGATCACTGTTTATGACACATTTTGTAACAAAAGGCGTCAAGAAAATAACAAATGCAAAAGATGCGTCAAGATGCAATACAAAGATGCTGCAAAAGTTTCATTTTGAGATGATTGCAAGAGACGGACTGTTTTTCTTGCCAGGCAAGCTTGGCGCATTTTCCAGCGCACATTCTGATGTAGATGTAAAGTCGCTCGTAGACGCGGCCTCTAGATTTTCCGCATCCATCTAAGATATAATGAAATAACACGGTCCAGAACACATCTTATGATATCAATCGACTTGGATTCAGTAGAGCCAATTGACGGCGACGAGGGGACAAAAATCAGGCAGATTTTTCATCCCCATAACACGATACTTGGGATAAGATACAGCGTGATCAGGTGTTCTCTTGAGCCTGGCAGAAATTCCAAACAGCACATACTCAAGTCATCTGAGGTATACTACGTGCTTAGTGGTAGTGGGATTCTGCAGATAGACGGCCAGCCACTTCACATAAAAGAAAACCAGGCAGTCTATGTCCCGCCACACACCAGGCAATCTATCCAAAACACCGGGCAGACGCTGCTGGAGTTTCTCTGCATAGTGGATCCTGCTTGGAAAAAAGAAGACGAAACAATATTGGAATGATCAAAATGTTGTCTTTGATTTAAATAACAAATGCCGAAACAAAAATCATGAATGCCCTAGATGTTCTGCTACACAAGGCAATGCTGCAAGCCATTCAAAACGAGATAGACAGAGAGAGGTTTCAACACATTGAAAAAAGACTGCAAAATTACGGCATCGTGGTCTCTGATCTGATCAACCGATTTAATGAAATCAGGGGGCCGCTTTCTGGGTTTGAAGAAGAGTTAAAGAGAATAGAGGACAAGGTATTCAGAGAGTTTCTAGTGGTCGAAAACACCGACAACGAAACATGGCTTACAATAAAGAACAGGCATCTGGCAGAGTCGATCTTAAAGACGTTTGCAGACGAGGATAAAAACCTGATTTTGAATTTTATGAGTGCCAAGGCAGAAACAATACCAAAGACGCTTGCGTTGTGTAAGATTCCAAACACGTCAGGATATAGGAAGGTAAGGCAGTTGATTGACGAAGGTTTTGTCACACCTGCTGGCCTGGTTGAGACCTTTGATGGGAGGCGCACGATGCTGTACGGAGCCATAATCCAGGGAATCCAAATAATCATTGACAAAAGCGAGATATTTACAAAGATTGCCGTTCCAAAAGAGATTCTAAGCTCAAGCGTCCTAGTAAGGACGATCAGTGAGGTTAGTCAAGGCAAGCGCAACATGTCAAACTAGCATATTTTTAAAACAGTTTGCACATACAGTATTGTTGGATACTGTCAAGGCATGTCAAATCTTGCAGCTAAAACCTGGTTCATCGTTTGAGGAGATCAAGTACGCATACCGAAAAAAAGTCCTAGAGCTGCACCCCGACAAAAACAACGAAGAAAAGGACGGAGTAAAATTTCGGCTTGTCACAGATGCGTATCATTTTCTAAAAAATGACAGCAAGGCAGCCAATTCCAAAATCAGGGAAGCCAAATACACGGACACTAAAACAAGAAAAGAAAAAACGTTTTGGCGCGGCGGGTGGGGTGCAAGGCCGGATGACAGGCCGCCCGAGGAGGACTGGACAAAATATACTAAACAGACGGAACAAAGCGATCCTTTCTTTTGGAAAAGTTACGTGGCAGAATTTTGGAAAGAATACGAATCAAGAACTTCCAAAAAGGACAAGCCTTTTGATTTTGAAATAATACAAGAGGCAAAAAAAGATCAGGAATTGCTAGTCGATGTTGACCACAGCCTATGCATCGGGTGCTGTAGCTGCGAAACAATTGCGCCTCGCGTCTTTTGTGTCGACAAGCACTCCAAGATGAACCCAAAATCCAATGTGATTAACCGAAAAGGCGCAAGCTGCGAAAAAATTATGGATGCCGCCCAGACCTGCCCGACAAAGGCAATACGCGTAGACGAGTGGGAAACAGGCAGAAGGCTCTATCCCTACTAGCAGGATTTTATTTGTGAGAGTATCTGATCAAACTCTTTATCGGAGAGATTTGGTCTTTTTTCAAACATGCCGTGAACTGCAGACGCAGAGTCGTCTGGACTTCTAGGTATTAGGTGAACGTGGACGTGCGGGATTTCTTGTCCTGCGTTTTTTCCGTTGTGTATTGCTATCAGGGTGGCACCGGTGATGGTGTCGACTTTGGCAGTGACCTTGTGGACGGTTTCGAACAGTTCGGCATTATCGCGCTGCGGCATTTGTTGAATTTTTTCATAATGTTTTTTTGGTATGACCAGTGTGTGCCCTTTTGCTAGTGGGAATGCGTCCAAGAATGCAAGTGAGTTTTCCGTCTCCATTATGGTTCTTGCTTTTATCTGTCCGCCCACAATTTTACAAAATATACAATCCATACCAGCATTAGCAGGCGGTCTCTGATATATTTTACAAAAACATCCCCAGGCAGAAACACAGAAGCGGACTGGCACGAAATATAAAGGATGTACGACAAGTAGAGAAATTGTCAATTAAAAACATCACGGTGCTTGGTTCTGGTGTGATGGGGCACGGAATAGCCCAAGTAAGTGCAATGTCCGGCTATAACGTTGTGTTACGGGACATTGAGCAACAATTCCTAGACAAGGCGATGGAAAAAATAGCATGGAGTCTTGAGAAGCTTGTCGCAAAAAGAAAAATTTCAAAGGCAGAGTCGGAAGAAATCATTTCACGAATCAGGACAGAAGTTGACCTTGGTAAGGCAGTCAGCTCAGCGGATCTTGTAATTGAGGCAGTGCCGGAAATAATGGATCTCAAAAAAAAGGTCTATGCCGAGCTTGACAAAGTAGCAGGTAATAGCGTTGTTTTTGCGTCAAACACAAGCACGCTGCCGATTACCGAGATAGCGGAAACCACTAGCAGGCCCGACAGATTCATAGGGATTCACTTTTTCAATCCGCCTCAGCTCATGAAACTAGTCGAAGTCATTCCAGGAGAAAAAACATCAAAGGAGGTCCTTGACCTTACGGTCAACTATGTCAAGTCTGTAAAAAAAGAGCCGGTCATTTGCAAAAAGGACGTGCCTGGCTTTATTGTAAATCGATTGTTCATACCACTCGTACACGAAGCATGCTGGTTAAAGCAGCGCCAACACCTCAAGTTGGAAGAGATAGACTCTGCAGTCAAGTTCACGATGGGATTCCCCATGGGAATTTTTGAGCTTGCAGACTTTACTGGGATGGACGTCATTCACAAGGCCACTGTAGAGCTGCAGCTACGGGACAAGAAGGTAATCTTTCCACATCCAGACATAGAAAAAATGTTCAACGATAAGAAACTTGGGCAAAAATCTGGGGAGGGGTTTTACAAATATTCTGACAACAAGTATGAGAGGATCCAGCTTGATGAGACTTTGGCAAAAAAATGCAACCCCATTCAGCTGGTAGCAAACATTTTGAACAACGCCGCTTGGCTCGTAACAAACAAGGTAAGCGACATAGCAGAAATAGAAAAGGCTGCACAGCTTGGACTCGGCCTCAAAAAGCCGATTTTCGAGTTGGCAAAAGAGATGGGAATTAAAAACATAGTAGAGCAGTTAAACGACCTTGCAAAAAAATATGGTGCGTTTTACGAGCCCGATCCTCTGCTTGTTTCTATGCAGTGATTTGTTCTAGAATATAGCTGATTGCTTCTTTTGGGGTGCTGGCGCCAACTATTTTGACGTTTTGCCGGTGATCAAGATATTGTTCAGCGTATTTTGCAGCGATTCCTCCCGAGTTTTTGAGTGCCACCATTGGCTTTTTGTGCATGTATGCGGCGCAGACCTCTGAGAGTGTTCCAGAGCCACCACCTATTATTATAACGCCATCGGCAGACAGTGCAGTTAGAAAGTCTCGCGATAAGCCGAGGCCGCTCGGTATGACAATATCGCAGTACTCGTTTGCAAACGACGGATTGTCTTGTGGTATTATTCCTACTGTCAAGCCCTTCGCATCGTGTGCCCCATGCGCTGCGGCTTTCATTACGCCGCCAAGGCCGCCGGTGATCAGAACGGAACCGGATTTTGCCACCTCTTGGCCAACATCATATGCAAGTGCCTCTAGTTCTGGAGTGCAGCCATTTTCATTGTTGCCGATAACTAGGATCTGTCTTTTCTTTGGCAAGTGATTTTTGACAGCCTGTCCCAGAAATATTCCTTCAGATTGGATCGGAGTAAACGTAAAAGATAATAACACTAGATTTGGTAATTTCCACATGGTAAAAAGAACGATGCCGTTGTGCATGACGCCTAAGCAATACGAAAAACTTGTTGAGATTGCTAAAATGCACGGAATGGTCGACGCCGGCCAAGCAGTTGAAGAGATCCTAAAAGAGATCTAACTGTGTTTTTTCAAACCTTTTGTTTTAATTACATTTTTTAAAAAGATACGCCACCCAAGATCATTGGGCCTTTTTAGTAAAAAACCAGCAAATTGCACCGTCTGCAACAAAGCGACTACAAACAAGCACAAACCAAAAAAAGAGTGGAATCTTCAGTACCCGCTTTGTACCGACTGTTATATGAAGACCATGGAGCAGTACTATAGTGGCACATACAAGCAAAAATGCAAGGGCTGTGGTGTTGAAAAAAAAATCACGGATCTCTGGGAGCCCAGGTGGCAGTGGGAAATGGAGGGCTTGCTTTGCAAGTCATGCTTTGATGCAAAAGAGTTGGACTTTAGTGAAAAAAAAGAATTCTGCAGTGTTTGTGGGGCCAAGCTGAGTTTTTTCAGAATGAACCCCAAGGCCAGCTGGAACATAGATGGTCAGATTTGCAGAAAGTGCTGGGATGAACAAAAAGAGGCTCACAAATGAGGTTTTTTAGAAGGAAGATAGGTTGCGAGTTGTGCGGCTCTTGCTTTGCCACACATGAGGAACTGATGCAGCACAAGCAGATAGTTCACGGCAAGAACCTGCCATACGACTGCAAGGCTTGTAACAGAAACTTTTCTAGCATGGAGGAGATGCGAACGCACCTACAGAGACAGCACAGTTACAAAAATTAGATTGCCTGTACAGTTTTTACTATTGGTGGTCGAACCTTGGTAAAGACTCGAAAACCGCAGATGCATTTTATCTCAGGCAGTCTGCTAAGCTCAGAGTTTGCAACACTTGTCCCGCACCTAAGGCACTTGTAGATTACATCGAATTTCTCTTCTGCGGGTGCGGATTCAGGCGTAATTTGTTCTTCTGACATTTGATTAGGAATCTTTGCTCTGTAATTTAAGGCTACTTTAGTGATAACTCGATGTAGACGTCGTCCGGAATCTTAAGACGCATTAGTTGGCGTATTGCCTTGTCGTCAGCGCTAAGATCGATTATCCTTCTGTGCATTCTCATCTCCCATTTTTCATACGTCTCGGTTCCGTTTCCACATGGTGATTTTCGAGTAACTACATTGAGTCGTTTTACTGGGAGCGGGGTTGGGCCTTTTACTTTGACACCAGTTTTTTCGCCAATGCCCAGAATCTCTGTGCAAACGCCGTCTAGTTTTGGGAGACTCGTGCTTGTCAATTTTATTCGGGCGGATTGGGTCAATCTAACAACCAGCCTTATGGCTTGTATTCTTCGGTAATGTCTTTAACAATGCCTGCGGCAATTGTTGCGCCCATGTCTCTGAGAGCAAACCTTCCCATTTCCGGAAAGTCCTTGAATGTCTCAATGCACGTCGGTCGTACTGGTCTGATTTTTACAATTGCAGAATCTCCGACTTTGAGGAATTTTGGATTTTGTTCGTCCACTGCACCTGTTGCCGGGTTTATCTTTGCTTCAAACTCGGTAATCGTAGCTGCAACTTGTGCGGTGTGTGCATGCATGACCGGCGTGTAACCAGGGGCAATAGCTGTTGGGTGATGAATTACGATGATTTGTGCTCGGAATTCTTTTGCAGCCTTTGGCGGGTTGTCTGGGTGTCCTAGGACGTCTCCTCTTTTGACGTCTTTCTTTTCAACGCCTCTTAGGTTGAATCCGATGTTGTCGCCTGCCTCTGCAGATTCCATTTGAGTGTGATGTGTTTCGATTGATTTGACTTCGCCTATTGCACCAGACGGCATGATGATGATTTTGTCGCCTGCCTTAAATTTACCAGTCTCGACTCTTCCTACCGGCACTGTACCTACACCGGTGATAGAGTAGACGTCCTGTATTGGGAGTCTGAGTGGTTTTCCAATTGGTTTTTCTGGCACTGTGAAATCATCAAATGCTTGCAACAATGTTTTTCCGTTCCACCACGGCATGTTTTCTGATTTCTTTACCAAGTTATCCCCTTTCCAGCCCGAAACCGGGATGATTGGAACATTTTCTAGTTTGTAACCTACAGATTTGATTAGTTTTTCAGCCTTTTCTTTTGCGACCTTAAAAGCTGCTTCTGAATACTTGCTGTCATCCATCTTGTTAATTGCGACAATCAGTTGATTTACGCCAAGTGTTTTGAGCAGAAATGCGTGTTCTCTTGCTTGTCCACCGGGAGCAACGGCAGTATCGGTTTCACCTTCTTTTGCAGAAAGCACTAGCACTGCACAGTCTGCTTCCGATGCGCCAGTAATCATGTTTTTGATAAAGTCTCTGTGACCAGGAGCGTCTATGAGTGTGAAAAAGTATTTTGGAGTTTCGAACTTTTGAAAAGCTAAGTCTATTGTAATGCCTCTTTCTCTTTCGTCCTTAATGTTATCCATAACCCATGCATACTTGAACGTGTCACCTTTTCCTGTCTTTTCAGACTCGGCTGCATGTGCGGCGATTGTTCTTTCATCCACCAAGCCCATATCCATAAGGAAGTGGCCCATAGTGGTTGATTTTCCGTTATCAATGTGACCAGTTACGATCAAATTCAAGTGGGGTTTAGTTGCCATAGGCTTTTCGTGCTGTGAGGGGTTTATTAGAGTTACGATTTTTTCAAGACTTTTTCATGTTTTTTAGATTTTTTTGATCACAAGAAAATGCCCAAGTTTTCAGAGGGTTTGGGCCAAAAATTGCAGTTTGGTTGTCCGCAAGCAGATGTCGCCAACTGCAAGATCAGGATTTCCACCCCCAGATCCCAATCAAAGACATAAATCAAAGTAAAAAGTCAAAAAAAGTCATGAAGGTGACCGTTTCTGCAATCAAAGCTGATGTTGGTGGGATTGGTGGGCACACACGGCCAAGCGATGGGCTGCTTGAGGCGGTAAGAAAAACGATAAAGGGTGCTGGAAACCTCTTGTTGGATCACTATATCGGCTATTCTGGCGACGATGTCCACATCATAATGTCACATACCAAAGGAACTGACAACGCTGAGATTCACGGCCTTGCGTGGAAGGCGTTTGAAGAAGGAACAAAAGTGGCCAAGGCAGAGGGGTTATACGGAGCGGGGCAAGACCTGTTAAAGGACTCTTTTTCTGGAAACGTAAAGGGGATGGGCCCAGGCGTTGCTGAAATGGAGTTTGAAGAAAGACCAAATGAGGCATTTACCGTTTTGGCAGCAGACAAGACAGAACCAGGTGCCTTTAACTATCCGTTTTACAGATTATTTGTCGACGCGCTAAGCAACACAGGGCTGATCGTTAACAAATCTCTTGCAGCAGGTGTCAAGTTCAACATCATGGATGTGGAGGAGGCAAGGATTGCTGAGCTGTCGCTCTGGGAGGACAAGCCGATTTTAGAGGCGGCATTGATGTATCCTGGTAGGTATGTAGTTTCTTCCGTTTTTACAAAGTCGGGAGAGCCGATCGTAGCCTCGTCTACAGACAGGCTGCACAACATAGCTGGCACATACGTTGGAAAAGACGATCCGATCGCAATAGTCAGAACTCAAAAAAACTTTCCTGCAACTGAGGAACTTGGAAGTGTTTTTAACAACCCACACTATGTTGCCGGAAACACACGCGGCAGTCACCACATGCCGCTTATGCCAGTCAAGATAAACACCGCCGCCTCGATTGATTTTTGCATTCCGATTGTTGAGGCGCTAGTATTTTCAATGCATGGTGGCAAGTTTACAGGCCCATTTGATGGGTTTTCAACTCCGGATTGGGACTATGTCAGAAACATAGCGACCCAAAAGGCCCTTGCCATGCGAAGCCAGGGGTTCATCCACCCAGCAACACTGGTTCCAGCAGAACTCGAGTATGCCGAAGGATACAAGGCTGTAATCGACGGCCTGCATAAAAAAATGAAGCCAATCGAATCATCCAAGACAACATATGGAAACAAAAAATACGAAGATCCCGACTAATCAAGACAGACAACACAGTCCAATGTATACAACAATAAGGTTAAGTGTTACAAAACTGTGATTCTAGTTATGGACAAGTCTAGAAAGGAAAGCATTATCTTGTTTATGTTTGGGGTCATTTCCAACATTTTCGTGGCAGTATTTGGTCAAATAATACCAAACGCGGTGAGCGGTTTTTTCCGAGACATAGGCGCCGCGTTCATACTGGTGATTGTCTTTGCATTTGCATTCACATGGTTCTTAAAGGCAAGGCCGCACAACAAGCCAAAAAGATACCATGTGATCACGTTTGACGTGTATGGCCAGGAGGTTCAGATCGACGGCATGCGAACTGAGTTTAGAAATCATGATGTTGCGTGGAGCTTTATGAAACAGTACAAGGTAAGTTATCCAATGCACAATTTTGCAATGGTTGCAGATGCCAAGAATTCTGAGAAGAAAACAATTTTCAGATACATCTGAATTTAATTCAAGCACAAGTCCTAAATACCAAAGCACAAAAATTCTTGCAGAATGACGTTAGACGTGGTGCAGGAAAAAAATCTGACAGACATCATTAATTATGCTCTAGAGTATCCAAGCATGGTGCTTGCAACTACAAAGAGCAATGCGGTGCAAGCAAAGTCAGTCGATTTTGCATATGGGTTGTACGTCGGATACATCTCCGGTCTGTTTTTTGACAAGTTTCTTTCTGAGAACAACAGATTCCTAAACGACGGGGAGCTAATTGATTTTTATTCAAAGCTGGCAAGTAGAGACACCGAAATAATGCTAAAAATCAAGGCACATCTCAAGACGAGCTAGAATTTTAGGCGGCTTACTTTTATTTTAGAGCGAGTAAAAATTCCATTGTGAGGTTTTCCTTAATTTCTGACACATTTGAGAAGATGGAGTCAACGTCAAAGAGACTGGAGCTCACGCAGTACCTAGTCGACCTGTTCAAAGCCACACCAAAAGAAAGCATCTCAAAGGTAGTCTACCTAATACAGGGAAAGCTCCGGCCAGATTACGAGGGCGTGGAGCTTGGGATTGCTGAAAAGCTCGCAATAAGGGCAATCTCAAAATCATCCGGCACGCCGATTAGGAAAATCGAGGAGGTGTTCAGAGAAGATGGGGATTTGGGGCGTGCGGCATCAAAAATACTAGAACAGAAAACACAAACTACGTTTTTGATGCAGCAAATAACTGCAGAGCGTGTCTATGAAACACTTCTTAAAATTGCAAAGCTGGAAGGATCAAGATCTCAAGACATGAAAATGAAATACATTTCAAGTCTCCTAAACGATGCCACCCCGCGCGAAGCAAAATTCATACTCAAACTGATAATGGGGACTCTTCGGCTAGGAATCGCAGACAACACCGTAATGGATGCCCTCGCAATCGCGTTTACAGGATCGCGTGAAAATCGCGCAAAGCTAGAGGCCGCATACAACGTGTCATCAGACTTGGGAAGGGTTGCTGAGGCCGTCTCTCAAAATAATGTAGAGGGGTTGGAAAACTTTCATGTCGAATTGTTCAACCCAATCAGACCCATGCTCGCAGAGCGAGTCAAGAGTGCAGCAGAAGCGACAGAGAAATTGGGAAAAGAATTTGCAGCAGAATACAAGTTAGACGGCGAGCGTGTTCAGATTCATTTTGGTGACCAAAAAGTGGTTTTGTTTTCACGAAGACTAGAAAACATTACGAATTATTATCCAGACATAGTGGAAAATATCCCAAAAGCGCTCAAAACAAACGATGTCATCTTAGAGGCAGAGGTAGTCGCAATTAATGAGGACAGCGGTGAATTTCTTCCATTTCAAGAACTGATGCATCGCCGAAGAAAGTACAACATTGCAAAAATCGTCGAACAGTATCCGATAACAGTGAACCTCTTCGACGTGCTATACCTGAATGGCAAGGATCTCTTAAACGCCACATATGCAGAACGAAGGAAGAAACTAGAAGAAATTACACTGGAAAACGAGTTCATAAAACTAGTCCCAAAGACCACAATAAGATCGGAAGGCGATGTTGAGGACTTTCTTGAGAACAGTATCAACGCCGGATGTGAGGGCCTGATGCTGAAGGTTCTTGATGCCCCATACAGAGCTGGGGCAAGAGGTAGCAATTGGCTGAAGCTAAAGCGCGAATACAGAAACGAGCTTGGGGACAGCCTTGATCTTGTAGTTATTGGTGCGTTCTTTGGAAAGGGGAGACGAACCGGTAAATATGGCACGTTTTTGCTTGCCACTTATAATCAGGAAAATGACACCTTTGATAGCATTTGCAAGGTTGGAACTGGATTTACAGACGAAAACTTGGATCAATTTTATCAGATTCTTTCAAACAAAGTAACAATCAAAAAAAATCCAAGAATCGAAAGTGTGATGGAAGCTGATGTTTGGTTTGAGCCAGAGTTGGTAATTGAGATCGTCGCCTCTGAAATAACACTCAGTCCTATTCACACAACGGCAAAGGATGTGATACGAAAGGGGAGTGGGCTTGCTTTGAGATTCCCCAAGTTCACAGGCAAAATCAGAATCGAAAAGGCCCCCGAGGATGCATCGACGGATCAGGAAGTTATTACACTTTACAGGAATCAGCGCAAGGTCACGCAGAACGTTTCCGAAGTCTAGCCGTGCGTGCAAGATTAATTAATACCCATCCAAGTTATACAGAAGGATGTACAGTGGAGAACTAGAGGTCCAAGCAAAACGAAAAGCAATTGCGGTTTTGCAAGATGAAATAAACAGAATCCTAAACGCAGCAAGAGAGCTCGCAACCCTGACTGACCTCATTATGAAAAAAGACAAGGCCGGTATCAAGGCTGTGAATGAACAGATCTCAAGCATTGAAGAAGAGGTGGAAAACCTAAGACGCAAGATAACGCGTGAGGTCGCAGACGTTGGCGGCCTCATCATGAACAGGGAGAACCTGCTCAACACGGCATACACGATGGATGAGATCGCCGGCTATATCACCGGAATTGCGTTCAAGTTATCAAACATCAAGCCGGCCACGCTGAAAAATGCAAAGCTAGATGCAGACATTGCCGCCTTGATCGAGCTTTTAGTTGACGAGGTATACAAGCTCAACGAGATAGTACGAGGTCTTAACACAAACACTGCAAATGCAATCGAGCTTGCCCAGGAAACCCAGAAGATAGAGCGCGAGATAGACAAAAAGTACCGAATGACAGTAGTCAAGGCACTAGATGAAATCAGCAATACCAAGGAGCTATTGCTGGTCAAGGATGTCATACAGGGACGTCAGGATATGTC
>CAZITM010000041.1:0-13400 GCA_964542205.1 uncultured Candidatus Nitrosotenuis sp. | reverse complement strand
AATGCGAGATGTTTGATTTTGAGGAAGTAAGGATCACAAACTAACGTTTTTACCCCCAGTCCATTTGATAGTTTTGTTGGATCAGCTGATAAAGGTCAGAGAGGCCCACGAAAAAGGACTACTTCCGCAAGACATCTTTGATACAATAAAGGGAAGGTTCGGTCTGGTGACCTCCGGCATACAAAGAATTGAGGAGGCATCCGGCACACCATATCCAATATCGTATGTTGAGCCATCCGCAATTCTGACAGGCCCTGACAGCGTATCGTTTCAGTACGGCATACTTTTTGCAAGGACGCTGCCGGTCTTTTTTGAGGAAAAGTTCCAGGTGGTGATTCAGATCTCTGCACCGCTTGTAGCATTTGGCCTCAAGGGCACCATTCACGCCATCTTGGCACACGAGTTTTTGCACTATTTAGAGCTCGTGCGGAAAATATCAAAGATGGAACTGGTCTCAGAAGAGGTTTCCTCTAGTCTATTTGAGAATATCTATGCCGACAGCACAAGGCTCTTTGAGCCGAGGGCTGTTTTTGACGACAAGACGCTCCTTACACACATTACAAAAAAGTTCCCGACCGGTTTTAAGGACTATAAGCTTGAGGACAAGACCGAAAAGCTCTGGATCGCAAAAAATCTGCCCGTGACAAAAATCACCCTAGACGAGAACACCGTCAAGCTCTCAGCAGAATCGCTTGCCAAGATAAACTTGAATCCCGCGGTTCTGATCAAGATCAAAGAGTATGAGGAACGCGAATCGAAGCTTAGAAAGAAAAAACTCTACTGAATGAACTCGGTAAGACCACACTTGCCACAGGTGCGCCTGTTTTTGTGTTCTGACATGAAGACGCCTTTGCCGCACCTTGAGCAGATCTTGTGAGTTCTTGTGACCTTGTCGCCTGAAATTTTATAGTACGCAGCAATTTCGCTGGTCTTTGACTCTGCTTTTTTTCCTGCCATTATGCCTTTGCCTCTTGTGCCGGTGCTTCAGCTGGCGCCCCTGCCGGTGCTGCCTCTGCAGGTGGCGCAGCTGCTGCCTTTGCCTTGTCTAGCCTCTTGAAAATAGTCGGGTTGACTTGTTTTTTTGCCAGCTCCTCGTTGTCGTAAACATAGAATGTTCCAGTAACGTCGGGTCTTCCACTGTGGGCCTTCATGAAAATTGGGATTACTACCTTGCCGTCAAGATTGAACTGTTTTGAGATCATGTCGGCTGCCTCTATCTTTTTCAGCTTGCCCGCAATTCCTTTGAAATTGCATGTGATCTCCCGTCTTGAGAGAAATGTGTTGTTCACATCGCTTATCGTCTCTATCATTGACATGTATTGTGCATCGTTTTTCTATTTCATATAAATCTTCATTGCGTTTCAAGAAGGGTTTTAAGAAAACAGAGTCATTTCAGAGATGTGGACAGATTCATGCTGCACTTGAAAAATACCGGATATGCGCCACACGAAACAGGCAAACTGCTCAAAAAGGCGCGCCAGCTTGCGGCCGGTTTTGATGGAATAATTCGCGATTGCCGTGTTTCTACCAGGTATGTCGAGTTTGACGTGTCAATTGACAAGTCAAAAGTCGATGCCCTGGTGGGGCGATTTGCTCCAATTGCGCCTCCTGACCACGCAAGACAGGTGGTCGATGAGCACGTTGAAAAAGAAAAGGCAATCAAGATTGGCATTTCTTATTTCAACGACGAGCGGTTCTGGGAGGCGCACGAAGTTTTTGAAGGAGTTTGGAAAAAATGCTTCGAAGGTGAAAAGGAGCTTGTCCAGGGCATAATTTTGGTAGCAGCTGCCCTTGTACATTTTCAAAAAGACGAAAAGACGATCTGCCTTTCGGTTCTTGGCCGGGCACTTCAGAAACTCGGACATACAAGCGGCACATACCACGACATCGACGTTGATGCGCTGCGCAGAAAAATACTGGAGATAAAAAACTCTGGGGAGATTTCGCCCTTTACTATCTGATCAGCTGCAGTGCAGTTCTTATCACTTGGGCTCCTTCCAGCAGGCCGATGCTTCCTATCTTTGCGTTTTTTTCTGTAAACCGCATGCTGTTATCCTTTTTGACAGAATCGGCAGACACCAGTACCGGGACAGGATCGTCACTGTGCCCCTTGTTGATGCAAGGAGTCGAGTGATCTGCAGACACCACCACCGCGACCTTGCCTGTGTCAATATTGTCCAGCAATGTACCAAAAAAGCGCTTGTCAATTTCTTCGATGTTTCTCATCTTTCCCAGTGCATCGCCGTCGTGACCGAACTCGTCAGGTCCTTTCAGATGCACATAGATTGCGTTTTCCATGTTCATTGCGCTTGCCGCAACACGTGCCTTTTCTTCATAGTCAGTCAGCCCTCCTGCACTGTATGCTCGCATCTTGAGTATCTCCGAGATGCCGATCTCTACTGGCATGTCTACAATGCATGAGAATCTCATCGAGTAAAGGTCGTTAATTGGTACAACTTTTGGGTAGTGGTTTCCCGCATCGCGCAAAAGTATGCTGCTGAGCAGTTTTTTCCCCTGCTCCTTTCGCTTCTGGTTCGTCTTGCTTTGCTTCATTATCTTTAGTGATTGTTCTGTGAATTCGTTGACCAGTTTAGCCGCAAGAGAGGCGTTTTGGATGTCCTTTAGTGGCAGGCATCTTTCAATTTTCAGGTAATCGCCAACTGCCTTTGCTATTCCCATTCCCTCGACTCGAGAATATGCCGGGTCGGTGTTTGTTATTTCAGCTGAAAGCGGTTTTCCCTCGCACCTAATCCTGACTACGACCCGGTGCCCGATGGTTGGCGCTACGACAACAGACGCCCCTGGTTCTGAGAACCTGATGGCGCTTTCGATTTCCTTTGATATTGCAGTCGCGTCTTCGCGCTCTACGTGCCTTCCGGCTCTTCTGTCTACAATTATCCCAGAATCATCAAGTGTCGCAAAGTTTCCGCGGAGGGCCAAGTCGCCGTCCTTAAAATCAATACCAGTCCCTATTGCCTCTATCACGCCCCTTCCGGCATATTCGGAGTGCTGGAACTTGTAGCCAAGCATATTAAATACCGCAATGTCGGATTCCGGCGCAATTCCCTTTCCTACCGATATTACTTCGCCCATCGCTCCATTTTTTGTTAGTCTATCGAGGTTCGGCGTCTTTGCAAAATCAAGAGGCGTCGCGCCGTTTAGATCCGGGTGTGGCAGATCACCCACCCCATCGAGCAGCACATAGACCATTTTCACATCTTTGTTGGCAGACATGGAACCCTCAGCTTGAAAACGGATCCAAGACCACTTTAAACTTACAGTTTTGGAATTTTTGGGTCGCGATCGTTGAAAAGGTTTTAACTCTCACATTTTCATACTATCGATTATGGGGAGCATGAGAAAAGACTACATCACAGAGAGGTTTGTGATTGTTTCCCAAAACGAGGAGCGAAACGGCGATTCTAAGAAATGCGCGTTCTGTCCTGGAAACGAGTCCATGACAAACCCGTCCCTTCTGTCTTTGGTGGCAAAGGACGGAATGCTTCAAAGGCTCCAGGACAGCGAGGACAATTATGTCGAAAACTGGACCGTTCGCGTCTTTGAGAGCAAGATGCCGGCAGTCTCCATTTCTGCAGAAAACTCGTACAGCGACAGGCCTCTTTACAGCGAGCCTGCGTATGGATATCACTATATCGTAGTCGCCTCTGAAAAGCACAAGGATTCACTTTCCACCATACCGGTCGAGCAATGGTCAAACATCCTAGTCGTCATACAGGACAGGCTCAGGTGGTTATATACACAGCGCGGCGTCACGTACGTCTCAATTTACATAAACCACGGCAAGGAAGCTGGGAGCATAACTGCACATCCGCATATAAACATGGTCACATTTTCTACTATTCCGCCATTAATAGAGGCCGAAGCAGAGGCATCCCACAGAATACTAAACGAAAAGGGCGCATGCCCGCTCTGCCAGATGGTCAACACCGAGATAGGAGGCCCCCGCCAAGTGCTGCAGACTGAAGGGTTTTTGGCTTTTTGTCCATGGGCACCGTCTTACCCCTATGAGTTTTGGATCTGCCCAAAAAAACACACCACTAGCTTTTCAAAGATCACACAAAAAGAAATCAACGATCTTTCTCTAATTTTGCGCGCAACTCTTGGCGGCCTGACGACATCTCTAAAAAACGTCTCTTACAACTTGGTATTCCACCTATCGCCTGAAAAGAAAAACAGCAGGCAGATCCACTGGCACATCGAGGTGTACCCCCTGACGTCTGCATGGTCAGGCCTTGAGCGCGGATACGGAGTCTTTTTGAACTCGAGCCAGCCGGAAAAGGCAGCAGAGCAGCTTGGAGCATCCTGCAGAAAAGAGCTTGCAGGGCTCGTAGGCATCATCTAGCTCACACCATTTAATTATCTAGAATATTTTTCAGAAAGCATGGCAGTTGAAAAATATCTCGCAGTCGCGGCACTGGGCCTCTTTGCGATGTTTGGTGGAGAGATAAACATATTTTACAACTACCTCATTGCACCGCGAATCGAAGTAGAGCCGGAACCACAGATCCTCATGTTCATCTCAATTGGGGTTGCACCGGCAATGAGCATATCAGGCACCGCGTTTATTATGTCAAAGAGATATGGTTCGAGGCAGGTCGGCGCAATAATAATTGCTGGAGGCATCGTGCTTTTGGCAAGCATGTTTTATGCAAACACACTGGTTCCAAAAATCGACATCAGCTATCGCGTATACGCAGTCGAGATTGTACCGCCCCTGTTCATGGCAGTCTCAGCACCGATAATCGGCATTGGCGCATGGCTGTTTAAGACAAAAAAGCGGCCAATCAAGGAATATTTTTAGTGGTCGTACCGCATGCCGTGCGAGTGCGCCTCAAAGCCAAGCTTCTCATAGAAAGGCCTCACCTTGTCGTCGCAGTCAAGGATTGTCTTGTAGCAGCCTTGTTTTTTGGCATAATCCAGAGCGAATCTGATTAATTTTTCTCCTATTCCCTTTCCCTGAAGGGTTTTTGATACCACCACGTCTTCTATGTGTCCCACTTTTCCGCCATCATGGATGAATTTTTGCTCGATTATCAGAGTGGTTGCGCCGACGACACGGCCTTCATCAAGGGCCACAAATATCACATGATCTGGATTTTGTTTGATTTTTTGCAGGATTGCTCTTGCCTCGTTTTTGTCAAGGTTGCTTGCCTGTCTCAGACTATCAAGCGTCTCCAGAAACCCGTTTTCAAGGTCAGATTCGGTAATTTTGCGGATGGTTATTTCAGACATTAAATCTTGCCAAGTTTTTCTCTAAATGCCTCATATGCCTTTTTGTAAGAGATCTTGTCGCCGATGTCGATAAAGCCGTTCTTTATGATAAAGCTGTTTACGTCTTTTTTCCTTGCCAGCGCCCTTTTTATGACGTCGTTCATTCCAAACGGCTTGTTTGTCGGAATGAGTGAAAAGACGCCGGGCTCCATCACATAGCAGCCGATGTTTATGTTTGCATTTATCTGCGGCTTTTCGTTCCAGGCCGTGACCTTGCCTGATTTGGCAGTCTCGATTACGCCGTACTTTATGGTAGTAGTGTACCGGCTCAGGCTCATTGTAATAAACGACTTTTTCGCCTTGTGTTGTTCTATCATTTTTCTGAGATTAAAGTTAAAGACTGAATCACCATAAATGCACACAAACGTGTCGTCCACAAAAGGCTCTGCTGTTTTTAGCTGGCCTGCAGTCGCAAGGGGCCTATTGGCCACGGCGTATTCGATATTGACCCCAAATCTGCTTCCGTCCTCAAAATAATCCTCGATTGTCTTTCTGAGATAACTGACGCACAAAACTATGTTGGTTATCTTGTTGTGTCTTATCCAGTCTATGAGGTGTTCAAGGAGTGGTTTTTCCCCCAGCGGTAGCATTGGTTTTGGCAAAAATGTGGTGTACGGTTGGAGTCTTGTGCCCAGGCCTCCTGCTAAGATTACCGCCTTCACAAATCTAAGTGAAAATATTGAAGTATTTATGTCCAGTTACACAAATGTCCTAGAGTCAGGCATCGAGAATTTTGGAGATTTTCGACACCACCTGTTTTGGGTTATTGCCAAACACTATAATCATCGGCTCCTTGCCAAAGTCTCCTTTATGATAAACGACATCAGGGGCGGAGGTAGAGTTTTTTATTGCGTTTTGTATCCCCCATCTTACAGACGAGTTTTCTTTGCGTTTGCTTTTTTGCGGTTCCATCGTTCTATCATAGCTCGCTATTTTGTTTTTTGCCCTAGAAAACTTGCGCACCAATTTTTCGTCGAACCTTATGTTTAGTGCAGCCCTTATCTGAGGGAATTTTTTTTGCATGGCAAGTACTGCCGATGCGACATGCTTTGAGGCGCCATATTCCAGATCGCCTACCACCACTACCCTATCCCCTGCCTTTACTATCCTTCCCATCACACCAACTACATCATCAAGCGATTTTGCATTTTTCCTTGCAAACACAAAATTCGTCTGGCATTCTGGGATGAGTTGCGATACATTTTCTATCCTGCCAAAGTCCGCAATCGCCTTGCCGAGCTCCTGCTTTATTTTATCACCAATGGGCCTTGTTATGGTAAGACCCCGGCCGATTTTTTGCGAGTGTTTTATGGAATCATACGCAAATTGTTTTGCAAAGGTCACCGAGTCCAGCATTGCCTGTTTTTTTGCAATCGAGTATGCAAGCGCAAACGCAAAGTTGCAACCACTTCCGTGGTTTGAGCCAGCAATTTTTTTTCCCGAGATGGAGTAGTGTTTTCCGTTTGTATAGACAAAGTCACTTATTGTGCTTTTTACAAAAGAGTGTCCAGTTATGACCACGTTTTTTGCCCCAAGTCCAGCAATAGACCTTGCAGCCTTTATCAGGTCAGAGTTTTTACGTATTTTTACGCCCGAAAGCGCCTCTGCCTCGCTCACGTTTGGAGTGACCACATGCGAGATAGAGACAAGTTTTGCCAGCGCTACAAGTGCGGATTTTTCCAAGAGCCGCCCTCCGGTAGTGGACGACATTACCGGATCCAGTACAATTGGAATTTTTTTGTCTTTGAGTTTTGAGTAGATTTTTTGTATTATTCCAGAACTGTACACCATTCCGATTGTGATCGCATCCACATCGAAATCTGAAAAAACAGAATCAATCTGCTCTCCAACTGACTTTGCTGATACTGCCTCTACAGCTGAAAACGCAGAAGAGTTTTGCGCAGTTATTGCTGTGATCACAGTTAGACAGTTTACGCCAAGTGCCGCTGCTGCTTTGATGTCGGACTGTATTCCGGCGCCAGACGACGGATCAGAGCCACCAATCGAAAGAATATTCATGATTTTCTGTGCAAATCCTCACGTAATAGCGTTTTTGAGAATTTGCAAATTTGTGCAGCAATAATGGATTTGTCGCTATTGTTTAAATTCAGAGGCCGCGTACTAGAACCATGGGAACCCAGATCAGCGCTGCCAGAAGAGGCATGATAACAGACGAGATGAAGCAGGTTGCGCGTGACGAGGGCGTTACTCCAGAATGGCTCAGATCAAGAATTGCTGCTGGCTCCATAATAATTCCGGCAAACAACGCTCGGCCGCAAAAGGTGCACCGGGTTGGCATAGGCAAGGGCCTAAAGACAAAGGTAAATGTCAACATCGGCACATCTACACTCAAAGTTGATCTAAACGAGGAGATTGAAAAGGCAAAAATCGCAGTAAAGCACCATGCAGATACCATCATGGATCTAAGCGACGGCGGCGATGTCGGCGCAATCAGAAGGGCCCTCCTCAAGGCAGCGCCGATAACCTTTGGTACAGTTCCCATCTATGAAGCATACAACTATGGTGTTGAAAAGCGCAAAAACCCACTAGACCTCACCGAAGATGATTTTCTCAAAGCCTTTGAAAACAACGCAAAGGACGGAGTCGACTACACCACCATTCACTCAGGCATATCAAAGGAGATTGCAAAACGGATCCTCAAGGTTCAGAGGCATGGCGGCGTGGTAAGCAAGGGCGGCACCATTACTGCTGCGTGGATGCTCAAGTACGACAAGGAGAACCCCTACATCACCCATTACGATTACCTAATAGAGCTTGCAAGAAAATATGATGTCACATTCAGCTTAGGCGACGCACTGAGGCCTGGCTCCATACTGGACTCACATGACGAGCTCCAAATCCAAGAGATGATAAACATATCAAGGCTGACAAAGCAGGCCCATGAAAAAGACATCCAAGTGATGGTCGAAGGCCCAGGCCATGTGCCCCTAAACGAGGTCGCAGCAAATGTCAGACTTGCAAAGTCACTCATTGGCGACGTCCCCTACTATGTACTTGGGCCGCTTGTCACAGACATTGCGTCTGGATATGATCATATATCTAGCGCAATAGGAGCAGCGGTTGCGGCAAGTGAAGGCGTGGATCTATTGTGCTATCTCACCCCGGCAGAGCACCTTGCCCTGCCGAACGCCGAGGAGGTAAGAACAGGCCTTATCGCATATAGAATTGCAGCCCATGCAGGAGACCTAGTCAAGATTAGAGAGAAGGCAATCATATGGGACATGAAGATGACAGAAGCAAGGAGGACCCTAGACTGGGAAAAACAGATCTCGCTTTCCATAGACCCAGAGGAGGCGGCACGAATCCATAACAGGACAGGCCAGCGAGACGGAAACAATGTCCCATGTACAATGTGCGGCGGCGCCTGCGTCTACGTAATGCTTCCGCAGCAGAGAAAATACACAAAGGAAAACGAAAACCTACAACAAGCCGAGTAGTACCTTGTCAAGGTCTGGCACTGTTTTGTACTGGTAGATCTCATCAGGTGTTATCCACCGGTAAGAATCGTTTTCCCAATTAAGCAGGATTTGGTCGTGGCTTGTTTCAAACAAAAACGGAAAAACCACCCATTGTTGTTCCAGATACTGCGGCGACGATACTATCATCTTCTTTCCAGACTTGAGCAGTCGGATTGAGTCCCATTTTGCTCCGATTTCCTCGTAGAGTTCGATTTTTGCGCGTTCAAGCGGATCTTCGCCCTTTTCGATTATTCCGCTTACTGCGCTCCACAGGCCCTTCATGGACTTGGCCATGTCACTGCGCCTCAGTATGAGAAATTTGTTGTCTTTTGTTACAAAGGATGTTACTATTTTCGTCGAACGCATGTCATTTTTCGATTGCGTTTATCATTGTGTTTAGTTTCTTGTACGAATCTTCTAGGTTTGTATTCTTTGCCAGATTTTGTTGTACGTTTTTGATGTAGTTGTTAATGTCCTCGGACTTGCCCTCCTGGATATCGGTGAGCAACCTCCCTATGTCCTTCCAGAATTCCTCTGCTGACTTTCTTATCTCTGGATTTGAGATTATTGTCTCGATAAGATCAGCGGATTCTGTCATGATGCTTTCTGCCAGTATTTTTTGAACCTTGAATGTTGTTCCCGACATGCGTTCTGTCAGAAGGACCTTGTCGTCTTTTGCTAAGATGTTTGCAAATGCCAGATTCACAAGATGAGTAAGGCCCAAGATGATTGCGATTTTTTTGTCGTGCTCTATCGCATCTATTGTGACAAAGTTTGCGCCATCAAAGAGCGACTTGACAAGACTCAATTCCTTTTTTGCGTCCTTTATTGGAACGATGATGATGTTTTGTCCCTTTATTTTTTTTGCACCGGGACCAAACATCGGGTGGATGCATACTGGGTTTATCTTGGATGGGATTTTGAGCAGTGCCGCTGCCGTCTTTGCTTTTTGTGACGATATCTCGATAAGATACGAGCCGCGTCTCATCTCCTTTGCGATGAGCCGGATTATTTCCGGGGTACGCCTTGTCGGTGTGCACAAAAGCACTATCTCGGTGTTGAGTACCGAGCCTACAAGCGACGATGCTTTTTTGATTGTTTTGTCAGTTATTGGCGTCTCGGAGTCAAAACCAATTACCTCGTAACCATTTGCGGCAAAATACTTGGCAAACCACTGGCCCATTTTGCCACCTGCGCCTATCACTGTAATGCTTTTTTTCATTGCGATCCTCTTAGAACCTCACCCATTATTTTCATACCTTCCTTTAGTTTCTTTTCGTCTTGGCAGGCAGAAATCCTGATGAAATCTCGATAATTGCCAAATCCGTCACCTGGGGCGACTGCAACTCCATGGTCAAGCATTTTGTTTACAAAGGACAGGCCATCAAAGTTTGGCCGGTTTATTCTGGCAAATAGATACATCGCCCCGTCAGGCGGTACAAACTCCAGGCCCAGATGTCTTGCCTCCTCAGTTATTGTGTTAAGCTTTGAACGCATGTTTCTTGTGTTGCCACTTGTGTCAGAGTCTAGTGCTTTGAGTGCAGCATACTGGATTGGTTCTGCTACATTTGTAAGGCACAGGGCTTGAAGTTTTGTCATTTTCTCTATTATCTTTTGATCTGCTATTGCATAACCAATCCTAAATCCAGTCATTGCATGAGACTTTGAAAATGATTGGGTGACGATGTTTTTTTCATATTTGGTGGAGAGCAGACTATTCCATTCCCCAAATGCATACTCGGAATAGATCTCATCGCTTAGAAGATACAGGTCGTGTTTTTGTGCAAGTTTTATTATCTGGTCTTGGAGTTTTGGGGGGAGGATTTTTCCTGTCGGATTGTTTGGATAGTTAAGCACAAGCATTTTTGTGTTAGAGTTTATCGTCTGCTCGATTTGCGAAATCGACGGCTCCCAACTGTTTTCAAGTGTGGTGGAGATCGTCCTTACCTTTACTCCCGCATTTACTGCGCAGTCTCGGTATGCAGGCCATGCCGGCTCGATTACCATCATTTCGTCGCCGGGATTCAACAGCGTCGTAATTGCGAGATAAACTGAGAACCTTGCCCCAGGCGACACTAGAATGTTTTCTGGTTTCAGTTCAGCGCCGAATTTTTTAGATGCATGCTCTGAGAGCGCTGCTCTGAGCTGCGGCATTCCAGAAGCCTGCCCATATTTGACAAGCCCCTTTTCAAACGCCTCGCTGAGTGCATTTTTGACTATTTTTGGTGGCATAAAGTCTGGCTCGCCAACTTCCATGTGGATTATTTTCTTTCCCTGGCTTTCGAGGGCCTTTGCCTTTAGGAATACAGTGAGGTGTGTTTGCTTTCCCTCCGTTTGGACTTTTATTGACTCGTTTAGAAGGAAGTTGAGAAATTTTTTCCCAAGTGACTCGTCAAGTCCTATTTGCTGGCACAGTGCGCCTACCTTTTTTCTGAGCTGTTCTTCGCGCGCCTCGTCAAATACCCCAAGGCCGCTGCTTTTTTTGAGATTACCTATTTGTTTTGAGATCTCGGTTCTCTCTTTTAACAGGTTGAGCATCTGTAGTGTTATATCATCAATTTTGTTTCTGAGGTGATCTATGTCGGACATTTCTACAATACCGGCTTTATGAACCCAGCCATCAGCGCATGATCTGCTAGCACTAGCGAGACCAGAGAGTCGACGACCGGTGGTGCGCGCGGCACCACACATGGGTCATGCCTGCCCTGGACTTGGAGTGTGACGGGTTTTTTTGTTTTGATGTCAATCGTGCTTTGTTTTTTTGCAATCGACGAGGCGGGCTTGAATGCAATTCTCATCACTATTGGCATGCCGTTTGAGAGGCCGCCAAGGATTCCTCCGGCGTTGTTTGTCTTTGTTGCCACCTTGCCGTTTTTTACTATATATGGGTCGTTATTCTGCGAGCCAAACAGCTCCGAGCCTGCAAACCCCGACCCAAACTCGACTCCCTTTACCGACGGAATCGAATAGATTGCCTTGCTAATGTCCGATTCCAGAGAGCCAAAGATTGGCTCACCTAGGCCTATCGGTACGTTAACAGTAGTGGATTCGATTATGCCTCCTAGCGAGTCTCCGCTTTTTCGTGCTGCGAGTATTGATTGCCGCATTTTTTCTGCAGTGTGCTGGTTTGGGCATCTGACCTCGTTTTCATAAATGCGGCTTTTCATTTTTAGATCAAACTTTTCTTTCATTGCAATTTTGCCTATTTTGATGGTGTACGAGTTTGTCTCTACTCCAAGAGCAACTTTGAGGAGTTTTCTTGCAATCGCTCCGCCCATCACGTGTGTGGCGGTAAGTCTCCCAGAAAACCGCCCCCCGCCGCGATAGTCGTTGTAAAAGTGATATTTGACCAGTGCTGGAAAATCAGAGTGTCCAGGCCTCATCTTTGTGACCAGCTCGTCGTATGCGCTAGAGTTCTGGTCTTTGTTCCAAATTATCATTGCAATTGGCGCACCTGTGGTATGCCCCCTAAAGACGCCAGAGAGGATCTCGACTTGGTCCCCTTCCTTTCTTTGTGTAGATACCAACGACTGGCCGGGCCTTCTCTGGTCAAGCATTTTTTGTATGTCTTTTTCTTGCAGCTCAAGTCCTGCCGGACATCCATCCAGAACTGCGCCAACGCACTTTCCGTGACTTTCGCCGAAGCTAGTTAGCACTAACCTTTGACCTATTGAGCTGCCAGCCATCAGATAAAAAGCAGCACCTGCTGCATATAAAACCTATTTAGTAGAGATTTGCGCCCCGACGCGATTCATGTCCGCAATAAAATTCGGGTATGACACATCTACCGATTCTGGGTTTGAGACGGTGCAACCGCCAACATACATTGCCGCTATGCAGAATGCCATGAATAATCGATGGTCGTTTTCTGATTCGAGCGTTGCTCCCCTGAGTTCCTGTGGTGGAGATATGACGAGCCCATCCTCTTTTTCTGTTACTTCAAGTCCAAGCTTTTTGAGCTCCCTTGCGAGTATTGCTATTCTGTCGGTTTCCTTGAATCGTGCGTGTCGAACATTGTATAGTTCCAGCGGAGATGCGCACTTGAGGGCCAAAATAGCAAGTGGTGGGAGCAGGTCAGGCGTGTTTGAGAGATCAAACTTTCCTCCAGGAAGACGCTCTGGCGACTGGGCCTTTATGGTGTTGTTATTCATAGATATGTTTACGCCCATCTTGCCAAGAATGTCTATTATTGCTTCATCTCCCTGGGCCAGATCGCCAATTGAAATCTTGATTGTAAGGTCTTTTCCCACAAGCACCGTTGCCGAAAGGAGTAGTGCGACACTCGAAAAGTCGGACGGAATTGTAATGGTAGTGTGTTTGTATTGCTGCGGCTCGATTCGGTATTTTTTGTATGGTTCTATTTGCAGCACCTCCACTCCAAACTTTTTCATTGTCGAAATGGTCGCCTCTAGGTACGGCTTTGAGACCAGCTCGGAGCTGATGTTTATCGTAATCCCTTTTTCAGTCAGAGTCCCGGCTATGAAAAGTGCCGAGATGAACTGGCTTGAGACATCTCCTGGAATTGTGATTTCACCACCGCGTATTTTGCCAGTTACTGTGAGTGGTGGTTTGCCATCGTTTGATGAGCATTTTGCACCGAGTGCCTCCAGCGCATCGAGGAGTTGTTTC
>CAZITM010000040.1:6482-13700 GCA_964542205.1 uncultured Candidatus Nitrosotenuis sp. | reverse complement strand
ATTCCCATTACCCGGTCTACTTCGAGCAGGGGCGAACCGAGCTGCTGAGGCAGCTGCGCCTAGGCGAATTTGATGTTTTGGTAGGCATAAACCTGCTCAGGGAAGGCCTCGATATTCCCGAGGTGTCTCTTGTCGCAATACTTGATGCAGACAGGGAGGGCTTTTTGAGAAACTACACCAGCCTGATTCAGACGTTTGGCAGAGCAGCAAGAAACGCAGACGGCACAGTCATTCTTTATGCGGACACCATTACAAAGTCGATCAAAGCGGCAATCGATGAGACTGAACGTAGAAGGAAAAAACAGGCCCAGTACAACAAAGAACACAACATCACGCCAAGGACAATCATCAAGTCAATACCAGAACAGGTAACAGTGCTGGACGATACAAAAAACAAGACAGCGCATGATCTATACACAGAAACAATAGAAATAGAGGCGAAAATGAAAAAATACGCAGAAGATCTTGACTTTGAAAAAGCAATAGAATGCAGAGACAGGCTAAGAAGAATTCAGATCGAGTTGGAAAAGAAAAATGAACGATAAACTAAAAATCCGTGGTGCAAGACACCACAACCTAAAAAACTTGAATATCGACATTCCAAAAAACAAGCTTGTAGTCATATCTGGTTTGTCAGGCTCTGGAAAGTCCACCCTTGCGTTTGATACCATTTATGCAGAGGGCCAAAGAAGGTACGTCGAATCACTTTCCGCATACGCAAGACAGTTTTTGGAAATGATGGACAAGCCTGATGTTGATTCCATCGAAGGGTTGTCTCCTGCAATATCAATTCAGCAAAAAACCACCTCAAAGAATCCCCGCTCCACAGTAGGCACCACTACTGAAATCTATGATTACTTGAGACTCCTCTATGCAAGGATAGGGATTCCGCACTGTACCAAATGCGGCCGCAAGATCTCAAACCAGTCCGTCGAGTCAATATGTGAGTCGATCTTTAAGGATTTTGATGAAAAACAAATCACGATACTGGCTCCGCTGGTCCAAAGAAAAAAGGGCACCTATGAGAAACTTTTCGAGCAGGTAAAAAAAGACGGTTATTCACGCGTACGTGTAAATGGTGAGGTGATCCTAGTCGAGAACGAAATCCCGAAGCTCGACAGGCAAAAATGGCACAATATCGAGATAGTCGTAGACAGGCTAAAGGCTACAAAGGCGGAAAAAAGCAGACTTTTTGAGGCAATCCAGACAGCGCTCAAGGCGGCAAAGGGCTCGGTTCTGGTCTCGTCAGAAAAAGACGAAAAAATGTTTTCGCAAAACAACGCATGCCCATACTGCGGAATTACGATTGGCGAGATAGAGCCCAGGACTTTTTCGTTCAACTCGCCGTTTGGGTCGTGCAAGGCATGCCATGGACTTGGGGTCAAAATGGAGTTTGACCCAGACTTGGTCATACCAGACAAGACCAAGTCCATACTTGATGGCGCAATAGTTCCGTGGAGCGGCAGGTTTTCGTCATTTAGAAAGCAGGAGCTAAGAGCAGTCGGCAAAAAGTTCGGCTTTGATCTTATGACCCCAATTAACAAGCTCAAGCCAGAACAGCTAAGAGTCATTTTGCACGGAACCGACCAGATGATCAAGTTCCAATACGAGTCCCAGACTACCGACTCTTACTGGCAGTACACAAACTCCTTTGAGGGGGTGCTCAACAACTTGCACCGAGTCTTTATGGACACAGATTCAGAGTCAAAACGAGAGTGGCTCAAGCAGTTTATGCGCGACATTCCTTGCAATATCTGCAACGGAAAGAAGCTAAAACCAGAAGCGCTTGCGGTAAAGATAAACGGGGTTGGAATCAGTGAGGTATGTGACCTCTCAATAGATGACTGTTATGATTTTTTCAAAAACATCGACCTTACAGAGACCGAAAAATACATTGCAAAAGATGTCCTAAAAGAGATAACAGAGAGGTTGGAATTTCTAAAAAATGTAGGCCTCAACTATCTTACGCTAAACAGGCAGAGCTCGACTTTGTCTGGCGGGGAATCGCAGAGAATCAGGCTTGCGACGCAAATAGGCTCGAATTTGACAGGGGTTTTGTACGTACTTGACGAGCCGACAATAGGACTGCACCAACGAGACAACGCGAGGCTCATCAAGACCTTAGTAAAACTGCGAGATTTAGACAATACCGTAATAGTGGTCGAGCACGACGAAGAGATAATCAAAAACTCTGACTGGATAGTGGATTTGGGGCCGGGCGCCGGGATTCATGGAGGAGAGGTGGTCTTTGAGGGGACTGTTGCGCAAATACTAAACAACCACAAGTCCGTAACGGGAGACTATCTTAAAGACAAGACGCTAATCAAGCTTACAAACAAGACGCGAAACCAAAAAGGCAAACTAACAATAAAGGGCGCTGCGGAAAACAACCTCAAAAACATAACAGTCGAGATCCCGCTTGGATATCTCGTTACAGTGACTGGTGTTTCCGGCTCCGGTAAATCTACTCTGATAAATGAAATTTTATTCAAGGCACTCGCATCGCATTTTTACAAGACAACCGAAAAGCCTGGAAAACACAAAGAGATTCAGGGCACCGAAGAAATAGACAAGGTAATTGCAATAGACCAGTCCCCAATAGGAAGGACGCCACGTTCAAACCCTGCAACATATATCGGTGTCTTCACCCCGATTCGGGAGCTGTTCGCAAACACAGAGACTGCAAAGGAGCGAGGATACACAGCTGGACAGTTCTCATTTAACGTAGCAGATGGACGGTGTTTTGCTTGTGAGGGAGACGGCGTCAAAAAAATAGAGATGCAGTTCCTGTCAGATGTTTATGTGAGATGTGACGAATGCAAAGGCAAGCGGTACAATTCTGAGACACTTGCCATCCTGTACAAAGGAAAAAACATCTCAGACGTACTTGATATGACAGTCGAAGAGGCGTTGGAATTTTTTGCAAACATTCCAAAGATCAGGAGGATTTTGCAGACGATATACGACGTAGGCCTAGGATACATCAAGCTCGGCCAGTCATCCACTACGCTTTCTGGGGGCGAAGCACAGAGAGTGAAACTAGCATCCGAACTCTCAAAGCGCGACACCGGAAAGACCATGTATATTCTTGATGAGCCGACCACAGGCCTTCATTTTGCAGATGTACAAAAGCTTCTCGACGTCCTCAACAGGCTTGTGAATCTTGGAAATACCGTAGTCGTAATAGAGCACAACATGGATGTGATCAAAAACTCTGACTGGATAATCGATTTGGGGCCTGAGGGCGGAGATAAGGGAGGCCAAGTAATTGCCACAGGGCCGCCGACGGCCATAGCTCAAAATCCCCGAAGTTACACCGGACAGTACCTAAAGAAGATCCTAACAAATTGACACTAGACATTAAAAAAATCACCATTCCGGAGCATCCAGGCATCTACTTGATGAAGGATGTGTCTGGCAAAGTTATCTATATTGGAAAAGCAAAGAATCTCAGAAACCGCGTACGGTCTTATTTTCTGAAGAACCAAAACTACAAAACTCAAAAACTCGTCCAAAAAATTTCAGATATCGAGTTTGTCCTTACCGATAACGAATCCGAGGCATTCCTACTAGAGTCAAACATGATAAAACAATACAGGCCAGTCTTTAACATCGAACTCAAAGACCAACAACGATACACCTACCTTAGGATAACAGACGAGCAGTATCCACGCCTTGTTGTTGCGCGAAGGACTAGAGCAGGCAAGTTTTTGGGCGGGGGTAAAATCTATGGTCCGTTCACCTCCGGAAGCTCAAAACTTCTGAGCATCGGATCTTTGCGAAAGGCATTTAAGATAAGAATCTGCAAGAGACTCCCAAAAAAAGCATGTCTTGAATACCACCTTGGAAACTGTGAGGCGCCATGTGAGTTCAAAGACGCGCAGGAAAACTATGGCAGACATGTCTCGGATCTAGAAGACACGCTCCGCGGAAGAGACCTAGGACGGTTCAAAAAGAAACTAGAATATGAGATGAGGCAAGCCTCATCGAGCCTCCAATTCGAACGTGCCCAGGAGATAAAAGAGACTCTACAGAGGCTAGGCAGCCTAAGAACGAGGCAGAAAATGGAAAGCGTCTCAGGCACAGATGAGGAGTATTTTGGCATCGTCATCCACGACCAGACTGCCAAGGTCATGACCTTTAAGAAGATAAGTGGGGTCATAAGAGACAGCAACAAGTTTTCATTTGATCTAGTAGGCGACAACTCTTTTTCGAATTTCATTTTCCAGTATTATACCACAAATCAGATACCGCCGTTTATCATAGTAAACGAAATGCCGCAAGATAGCAAGCTGCTTGAAGAATTACTAACAAAGGCAGCAGGGTTTAGAGTCAGAATAATTGTTCCAAGGTCTGGAAAAAGGAAGGAGCTTCTTGATCTCATCCTAAGAAATATTGAGATCATTTCTGCTGATGGCGCAGAGCCTGGATTGGTCGAGCTGAAAAACCAGCTCGGGCTTGCCAAGATTCCAGTTGTAATAGAATGCTTTGATATTTCAAACCATGGTACGTCTTATGCGGTTGGCGCTATGTCGCGGTTTGTAAATGGCATGCCAGACAAATCAGGATATCGGAAGTTTAAGATAAAAATGGTTTCAGGCCAAAATGATTTTGCGATGATAAACGAGGTAGTAAAGAGGAGATACCTGCGTCTCGATGCGGAAAAATCTCCTCTTCCAGATCTGGTCTTAATTGATGGCGGCAAAGGGCAGCTTGGCGCCGCAGTATCTGCACTAGAGAGCCTTGCAATAAGAATCCCTTGCGCTTCGCTTGCAAAACAAAATGAGGAGATATTTGTTCCGCAGAAAAAAGATCCAATTATCATACCAAAGAACCACCAATCTCTGAAGATACTCCAGTTTGCACGTGACGAGGCTCATAGGTTTGGGGTCGCGTACAACCGTGCACTACGTATGCCAAAAGCCGAATTTAGCTAAAATATGTATAGTATATTTCTAAAGAATTAAACAGCTGATTGATTTTTTAATAATTCATTATATATACGTCAAATACGAAGAACACACATGACAGTGAAAATGATCACAGGTGAGTGAATTGGCCACGGCCTATGTTTTAATCAACTGCGAGCTTGGATCGGAGCAGAAGGTAATTGATCAAATAAAGCCGATCGACGGCGTCAAGGAAGTCAGAGGAGTCTTTGGTGCCTATGATATTTTAGCAAAAGTAGAGACAGCATCAGTCGAGCAACTTAGAGAGATAATCACATGGAAGATCCGTAAAATAGACAGGATACGCTCCACGCTGACTTTGATGGGAATAGAAGGACAGGAATAGCCATGTCTACGGCATATTTTTTAATAAATGCTAGACTTAATCATGAAATCGAGATAATAGAAAAGGCAAAAACGGTCCTGAAAAACTCAGGCGCCACTTCATATGAGGTGCAGGGGACGTTTGGGATCTATGACATCATGATAAAGGTCTCTGCGGCAAGTGATGACATACTTCGCAAAATAGTGCTTGAAAAGCTTAGAAAAATTGAAAACATAGAGTCGGCAATAACAATGATGGTAAATGAGGAACAAGAATAATGCCTAGCGCGTTTGTCATAATACACTGCGATCCGGCAGAAACATACTATGTAATCAGAAACCTCAAGTACATTCCGGAAGTAACGGCAGCAGACGATGTTTTTGGATATTATGAGATAGTCTGTAAGGTGGAAGCCAAAACCCAACGAGATTTGGAAAAAGTCATCACGTCAAAGATTCGCAAAATAAAGTACATAATCAGCACGATGACCCTAAGCGTAATAGAAGGGCAGGGCTAAACCGTAAATGTATCCAATTCTTGCCATCATCCTAAACATTTGTTAATTTTATGCGTGGATAGTTTTATCTCGTGTCAATGCTAACAGTTAGGCCTGACAGTGTCAAGCATTTACAAGTCAATATTCGAGGCAAAGCTGGATGCAAGGCTCGAAGAATTGTTGGTAAACATGCTTAGGTACAATTCATCTGCCAGCGTACAAGAACCGATTAGAATTTTTTTGTATAATTATCAGGTAATGTCGGACAATTTTTGGGAGATGTACAAAAAAGCAAAGTCCTACGAAGATGTATTAGAGTGCTACTACCAATTTTCAAAAAACCAGTGCGTCATAATTGAAACCCTCTTAGAGAATCTCAGACTCACGTTAAACAAGGATCAGTTAAAAGAGGAGCTGCACCTTTTGCTAAAGGATGCATTCACATTTTAACTGGCTAAAAAACAAATCTTAATCTAAAATCATCATAAATAATAATTAGAAATGACTCTCGGTTTTGGCAATGCCAAAAAATATTTGTCGGATCCCGTTGCATTCAAGCTTTCCATTGCAAGCCATTTTTTGAAAAAAATCCCAAAAAAAATCCCTAGATCGAGTGCTGGACGGAGTACACTTGAGGCAAACATCGATTCGTTTTTGTTTTTTGCATCAAGTGTCATAGACGTGATAAAGCGTGAGATAAATGACGAGTTTGAATTGTTTGATAAAGAAAACGTCTTTTACATCCACGGAATAAGAAAGCACCTTTCGGATTCGGGTAAACAAAAACAAGTAAAAAAAATAATCGCTAGTTATTTTACGACCCCCATCAAAGAGAACGGAAACCACTGGAATACAAAACAAAGCAGCCTCTGGAGGCTACAGGTTTTGCGCAACAAAGTAACACACGGCCATATTTTAAAGCAGGCTGACAAAAAAATCATCAAAATAACATACACCATACCGCAATACAGAAAGCTTGGAAATTCTGTTTTTGGATTCGAAGAAATCATAAAAAATCCACACCTGTATTTTGCACAGATCTTTGAGGATTTGGACAAATTTGTAAGAAAAACCCGTAAAATACTTTCTGTAAAATAAGTGCAGGTCTTTTCAGCATGGCAAAATTTTTCTGGCGTCAATTAGCTTTATTTACCGTGTAATTAGCACAAGCGACATGACAGCCGCAGATAAATTCGGAATTGCTTTTTCAATAGGATTTACTGTAGCGCTGGTTGCATTTGCCATATCGTTTTCGGCAATAAACAATGCACCAACCTTACCTACGCAGGTTCCCACAACACCTCCACCACCAAAACTTACACCACCAGTAATGGGAGAGAAAATAGTGGAAGAGGTTCCAATGGAAGAAGAAGTTGAAGAGGAAGTAGCAGAGGAGGTTCCAATGGAAGAAGAAGTTGAAGAGGAAGTAGCAGAGGAGGTTCCAATGG
>CAZITM010000040.1:3770-6382 GCA_964542205.1 uncultured Candidatus Nitrosotenuis sp. | reverse complement strand
AAGAAGAATCTGCAATGTCAGCGAAAGTATCCATTCCAAGTGGTTCTTCGACACCGGGGTGTGAGGAAAATGACAGATGCTTCATTCCAAGCACCGTAGTTATCGGAGTAGGTGGCACAGTAACATGGACAAATGACGACACAGCAGCACATACAGTAACCAGCGGATCTGCAGAAAATGGACCAGACGGTATGTTTGATAGCAGTCTCCTCATGGCAGGAAAGACCTTTGAGCACACCTTTGAGGAAGCAGGCGAATACGACTATTTCTGTGTAGTCCACCCATGGATGACCGGAAAAGTAATAGTGGAATAAATCCACGCCTTATTTTCTTTTAATTTTTTAGATCCTTGTTAGGTTTTGTTCCAGATCTACGGCCAATTTTTCGTAGTCATTACGACTTTTGCTGAGACTTTCGAGTTTTCGTTTTTCTGTTTCGTCAAGGTTTTTGGATACTTGCACAGAATTACCTTGAAGACGCATTTCTGCCATGACAAAAAGACGATTGTTTTCTTTCCACAGGTGCTGTTCCACATGTTCGATGTATTGACCGATATAGGATTGGAGATTTTCCGACGAGCCGCCCTTTAGATATTCTTGTGCAGACTCTTCGATTTTGTTTGCAATTTTCCGTGTTATCTCGTGTTCCATCAACATGACGGCGATCGGGCCCATGTGTCGCGGCATTCCAGCCTTTTCCAGGGCTGGAAACAGTGATTCCTCTTCCTTTCCGTGATGACATACATCAGTAAAGTTCTTTGAGAAATCCACCACTGGTATGAGAATCGACTCTGGGATTACCTTGCCTGATTTTAGAAGTTCTAGCGTAACACGCATTGATTTTACCACCTTTTCTATTAGTTCATGGTCTTTTCTTAACGATTCAGTGCTCACAGCATGATGCGCCATTTGATTCTCATTTAAATCTAATTTTGATTTCGATACACAAGAACGCTATTTTGAGCCCCACAGAACATTCCATTTGTAGACATGATAGTTTAGAATCCCAGAGCAGATTTTCCCGTAGTCTTGTGCCAGCTGATCAGCATCTTTTTGTGTTCCTTCAAAGATGGCCATCCCACCATCACCGTTTCCAAAAGGTCCAGACCAGATGAATCTGCCGCTTTTTGCCCAGTTTTCAATCAGACTAATGACCAGAGGCGCGATTTTTTCAAGTTCGGCACCGTCTGAACTTTCTTTTAGTTGGCTAACTAGAATCCAGAGTTCTTTTTGTGCTATTTCCTGAATTGTTTGCGACACGAGTCCATGTCGCTTTTGCCAGTATTAAAACTAGTGAAGATTCCAGACGGTTATTTTAAACAGATGAATTATCCAGCGGCAATACGATTCAGAAAAATTCGTCAAGCGAATTTTCGCCAAGTGGTTGTGCATCATAGCCCATTTTGACAAGATCCGTGGCAAACTCTTCGACAAAGCCATGAACCGTGTAGATTTTTTCCGCACCTGTCTTTTTTACAAGCTCGACTAGTTCGATGTAGTCGCAGTGGTCGCTCAGAGGTATTGAATAGTCGTTTTTTCTTGCAAATGCCGTGTTCGACTTTGCCCAGCCAGAAAAGCCAATCGTTACTGCACCATACTTTGACTTCATTTGTTTTATGAATGAGTTGTTTTCAGACATCATTGGGCATACCATTACCCATGGTTTTTTGTCCAGCAGCCCCATAGATTCTGCCGCAGAGTGTCCAGTGCAATCTTTAAGTGGAATCCCAAGTCTTCTGTGCAGGTCATTCATTTCTTTGACCGAGTCGTGATAGTATATCGGATCCCAGTGCCCAAAAAGGTAGGACAGTGTTTGTGCCTTTCCAAGCTGGTAGCCAAGCAAGAGAACAGGTCTGCCTTTATGGTACATTTCTGAAATTATTTCGTTTACTATTTTCACAGTCTCATACACATCCGGAAAGACAAATTCAGGCCTGCCGAATGTGCACTCGGTTATGAGCACCTTGCATTTTGGGATGCTTGCGCCCTTTAGAAAACCTCGGCCTCGACTGCAAATATCTCCAGTATAAAACACGTCATCAAACAGCACGCCTCTTGCTCCAAGGATGTGGCCGCTGTCATATAGTTTGAATTCATCGAGAAATTCGGTGTGGTTTGTCAGGTCATGCCCCCTAAGAGTTGCTATCTCTTTTGTCTCTTTTGTTGCCAAGATAAGGCCGTTTTTGCCGTTTGGGATGTGGTCCGAGTGTGCATGCGAGACAAAATTAATGCAGTCAGGGATTGCAGATTTTGGATCCAGGTTAACCGTCTTTCCGTCGATCCTACACGCTATTCCGTTTTTTGTCATGTTGATTTTCGGCAAGACAAAACATGCATTATTTGTATCCGATTTAAGCTTCAGGTTTGGTCAGATGTTGACAAACCTAACAAGAAATACACCTCAAGGAGGACAAAAAGGGAGGAGTGCCCTGCATCTTTAGACTAGGACTCGAAACGGCACCATTGTGCCGCAGTAAGACATCATGTCAAGCCGTAAACTTGACTGATAGTCAAAAGACGCATATGGACACTCGATTGTTCTCTTACGTTTTTCGAATCGATATTACCGCGCATCTAAATTATATAATATCAATTACAATACAGCCAAAAATT
>CAZITM010000040.1:0-3760 GCA_964542205.1 uncultured Candidatus Nitrosotenuis sp. | reverse complement strand
TTAAAATCGGGTAGGTTCGATAACCGATTCTTAGAAAACCTCAGAATTGGCAGGAAAAATCCTTACAAATGTTTAGCCTGAATGAGATCAGCAGCTGGTGCTAGAACACGAGGTTCCGGCTTTACCTCTACTTCATGTTTGCTTCCAAGCCGGTTTCTTAGAAGAATCACGCCGCCAAACGTAAGGGCCACAGATGCCAAAGTTATGGCAGTCATCGATTCGCCAAGTAAAATCGCAGCAAGTATCACACCTATGACAGAGTTTGTCGAAAACAAAAGCATCGTTCTCATTCCACCTATCAGACGGAGTGAGATAATAAAAAACATCGTAGAAAATCCAGTACCACCTATAGCAAAAATTGCGATCGGTCCAAGGCTTGTAAGATCGATGTTTATGGGTATGTTAAATGCAATCAGTGCACCTACTGCAAACGCGCCAGACATCAACGACGTTATTTGGATCAGCCTCTTGGAGTCAACTTTTCTGCTTAGATATTGGCATAGCATCACGTCAATAGCATAAAACACGCCAGAGGCGATGATGAGGATGTCCCCCATTACAAGGTCAGATAAGACCATACCATGTGAGTAGACATCATATGCTACCGGTAGAACCATCATGCCAAGAACTATCATCAGGAACGGCCCGATCTCCTTTTTTTGCAGATTCTCCTTAAAGATCATTACGGTTATCAATAACGAAAAGATGATTTCGCCGTTGCTAAAAATCGACGCGTTGGTAGCAGTGGATTCTTTTAGCCCAAAGAAGTAGGTTATCAGCGCTATTACTTCGGATATTCCTATTATTGCCAACAGCGCAAGATTTCTTTTTCCAAGTGAGGTAATCGGTGCTGATTTTTTTGTTAGCGGTGTGAAAAATGCTGCATTTATTATGTAAACGCAAGCAGATAACACTACAGGGTTCATCTCAAGACCCATTGGATTATCAAGTAAAGGTTTTGCCAACACGTGGACAAGTGCCGCAAGTACGGCAGCAATTAAAATTAGAACATAGCCTAGCCTAAACGAACTATTAGATATGTAACCATATAGTACCCTTGCCATTGCCCTTGCCGTTACCACTTATGGAAACAAGTAAGATCCTAATAATCTGATCGCATGAGAATACAGTGGGTGGCTTATATTTGAGCGCAGACTGTCAGGACTGAGCTTGTGCTTAACCCTTTTTGAAGGTGTAGCGATACAGCTATCTTGTTTTTTACAATGTCGATTCTGATGTTGTCAAAAATCGACAGGTATTTTGTGACTCTTTTTCCGTCAGGCGTAATCACAAAGCCTGTGGGTACCAATAACCCCCCTTCGATTAGTGAGTTTATCTTTCTGTAGCCTGACGTTTGTGGAATTTTGCAGATATCAAGTATTTGTGAAATCAACATTGGCTCTTCGTTAAGCGTTGCCAGTATCTTCTTTTTGTCATCGTCTCCAAAGGATTCCAGAATTATTTTAGTCAGTTCCGGGTTTTCGATTTGAACCCAGTGCTCATCATTGACTGATTTTACCTCACAGACGTTCCTTAGGAATCTCTGCTCAAGGCCGTCCGCGCCTGCTCCGAAGAACTCGCGCAGCACTGCGTCTAGTTTTTGAAATTGCTCAATTGATTGAGTTAGCGATATTCCGTATTTCTCAAATAGTCGTTCCTCTATTTTTTGCACAGTCTTGTCTCCAAGGTTTTCACGAATGGTCAAATCCAATGACTTTGCCAACAGTCTATCAAGTCCTGCCATATCCTAGCCATGAATGCTCAGGCATAGTATATTACTATTTCCGTGTTCATAGAAAACAATTAATAGCAAACCCTTATTTCCAAATTTGGCATTGGCCTTACTTATTTTTGATGACGATAAAATTAGGGAGCTGCCCGTAGCGCAGAGGCTGGAGCGCTGCAGAGAAATCATACATGCTGAAAAGGATGAATCTAAAAGATGGGATGCGGTTTGGCTTGCAGGAGAGATTGCCGAAAACAGAGACAAGACAGACCCAATTTTTAACCAAGTTGCTGATCTCATGGCATGGGTTTTGGATAACGACGACAATAATGTCGTAAAGCATGAGGCGTGTTACCAGATTGCGGCTCGAAATATGCGGGAAAAGATTCCAGATCTAATAAATGCTGCACTTAACGACAAAAGCGGTTTAACAAAACATGAGGCACTTGAGTCGCTTGGACTCATGAGGGCTACAGAGGCTACCGAGTTGATCAAAGAAGCCCTAAACGATCCGCTAGACGATGTCAGACAAACGGCGGCTTTTGTTATAAAGCGACTAAAACGCATGGAGGCGGCCGGCGCGTACAAACCATCACACATCATCTAGTTCAAACACAGCCAATGTTTTTGTGATTAGCCAGCCCGGAAACGTTCCTGATTGCGGCATACATACATGCCAGCACCACGTGCCGGCGGTAAAGAAGGGCGCGTGATCAGAGCAAAGGCCTGATGGCACATTTTATCTCAGGTCTTCGAATTTGTTTACTTTCTGCGTTCGAAACATGACTAGGTGATTATAGATTCCAAACGAGAGCAAAATGTAATTCCATAAAAACAATATTTCCATTGGATTCCCCGTATAATACGTGTCCTCATTTTGTGCAAGCAAAAATGCCGTGTCAGCAACAAAGAGCAGGATTATACCAAGACAGAACAACGTCCACATTAGATTGACTTTGCCTTTAAAGAAAAGCGACACACCAACAATGGCAGGTATTATTACAATTGCATCAAACATTGGATAGATTGCTGCCAAAGCCACTTCGAATAAAGGCTGATCCGAGCCTGTTTCAATCGTAAAATAAAGACTGATTGCCAAGATTCCGGCCGAGAACATGATTGATCCTGCAAGCATTTTTTTTGTTACGGCGTTTCTAACAGGCTGAAAATAGGCGATAAAAAACATCAGAAGAAATGGATAGCTAACAAGGTAGAAGATATCAGGAGTGGATGGGAATGGATCAGTTTTTAGGTACACCTCTTGAACCATCCAGAGCATCTCTGCAATAAACGAGGAAATTGCATATCCGCCAAACGAGACCCAGGCAATTGCGTGTTGCCCAGACATTCCGTATCTTTTGATTATAAGCAAAGATAAAACCAAGAGCGAACCCGTAATTGGCACATATGAGAAATTGCCTACAAGTATAGCATGGTCTTTGCCAAAGAGATTTGAAACCAGATTTGTCGTCGCACTTGCCACTAGTGCAGCGAGGAGATATTTTTTTGTAAGTAGCGAGTCAAGATGGGTTTGCATTTAATTTAGTGCCTCTACAAAATTTTGGATTGGCGTTTGGTGTAAAAAATCCTTGAGGCTTGCCTTAATTGAATTTATTATTGCGGCATGGGCATTTCCATAAAGATCAGAAAGAACTCTCTTTAGATATTCGGGGTTATCATAGCAGTCAGGAATGTAGCACCCGTAATCGTCTTTTAGTGTCTTTGTGACCTTTGCAAAAACAGGTTCGCCCATATCCAAAAGTGCTTTTTCTATTGCAAACGCTACAAGTGCTTTTTTTATTTGAGTGTCTACAGGATCCACCCAGTTCGTAACAACACCGGACATATAAAATTGTGTGACAGATTTATGCGTCAGCTACCCAGCGCCCAGTTCCATTATTGGAAAGAGGCAAATTACTCATATACATACCCATGAGATTTATTATTACATATGCAATCAAGGCAGAGCAAAAACAATTCAAATGCACAGGACGATGCCGCACGACTTGTTAGAAATGCACAGGACGATGCCGC
>CAZITM010000039.1:0-13940 GCA_964542205.1 uncultured Candidatus Nitrosotenuis sp. | reverse complement strand
AGTTGGAGACAGCCTCAAAATCAAAATAACTGACAGGCACGGAGTTGATCAGCTGAAAAACTTTGTTGTTACAGGTATCGTGACTTCGCCTGGCGGTCAAGGCCTCGACACCAACGTTATCATGCACATCGATACATTACGCGATATGTTAGATCGCGACGGAGAAACCGGGCAAATTCTCGTTAAGCTAAACGATCCAAAAAAGGCACTTGATGTCAAGAAGTATTTTTTGCAAACATTTCCAAATGACGATTTTAAGGCAGAAACAATCGAAGAATCCGCAGAAGACGCTCTGCGTGGTTTCAGATCTGGAATCGCAATGATAAACATGATCGGCTACTTTGGTATGATGTCGTCTGCCTTTGCAGTAGTCACCATACAGATGATGCTGGTCTCAAGCAAGACGCGCGAAGTTGGAATCATACGTGCGATTGGAGCAAAAAGAAAGGATGTTCTGATAATCTTCATAGTCCAAGGCATGATAATTGGTGTAATAGGTGCAGGAATAGGCACGGCAATGGGGCTTTCCTATACATTTTACGCAAAGGAAACGAAGATGACGTTTGCAGGAAGCATACCGCTTGAGGTAAGTTACGACTGGCCAAAAATCGCGCAGACTGCAGTCATGGCTTTTGGGCTTGCGGTAGTGGCATCGATCTATCCCTCATACAAGGCGACAAAGCTACAACCGGTGGAGGCAATGCGATATGTCTGATACCGTATTAGAAATAAAAAATCTCAACAAAATATTCGGCCAGGGTGACACCAAGGTACACGCGCTAGTTGATGTGTCGCTTTCCGTAAAAAGGGGCGAGTTTCTGCTAATAGTTGGTAGCTCCGGCTCTGGCAAATCGACCCTTCTGAACATGATAGGGTTACTTGACAAGCCAACAAGCGGCGAGGTGTATATTGATGGAATAAATGCAACTAAGCTCTCAGACAACAAGGTCTCTGCATTCAGAAACTCTAAACTGGGATTCATCTTCCAGTTTTCAAATCTACTTGCAGATCTCACCGTTTTAGAAAACGTGATTTTGCCAAGAAGCATCCAGCGCACAGACCAAAATGCAATGCAAGATGCAATTACACTTCTAAAAGGAGTGGGACTAGAAAGCCAGATGTACAAGCGAGCAAACAAGATCTCTGGCGGACAGGCACAGAGGGCAGCAATTGCAAGGGGGTTGATAAACAAACCAGCAATAGTCTTGGCAGACGAACCGACAGGAAATCTCGACTCGGTCACCGCCGAGACCACGATACATCTCATGAAATCAATGGCAAAAAAGCTAAACCAGACATTTATCATAGTTACACACGAAAGAGAGCAGTTCGGAACAGTGGATCGTGTAATCACGATCAGGGACGGGCGCGCATTTGAAGGCGAGGATCTTCCCCACAAAATGGAGGTTCCGGTATGAAACTTAAAATCATTTTAGCTCTGGCTCTAGCTCTTGTGGCATTGATACCTGAAGCGTGGGCACAGCTTGGCAAGGGTGACTCGCCATTTGAGCGACAATACCAAGACATCAAATTCCTTGATGCATATTTTGGCACGTTTGAGCAAAAGATAGAAGTTGCTCCTGGAGACAAGAACGTTCCATTTACAATCGTGTTTGCAAATGTCGGAACTGAGGATATTACTGGAATAAAAGGCCAGCTTCAGCTACCACTTGGGTTCAGTCCAGCAGATGGAAAAGGATCACTAATTTTGGCAGATGCGGAACGCGAAACACTCTTGGGAAAACATTTCTCACTTACATTTTATGTGAATCTGGACAAAAATCTTTCAATCCGGCAGTATCCGGCAACCGCAATGGTAGAATATGCAAGATTCAGGGAGGCGGGTCAAAGACAATCATTTTTTGATTTTACATTCAAGGTCACCGGCGAAAGCGTCATTAACCTAAAGGCGCAGAATCCATTTCTGACATCGATAAAAAATAATGACGCCACAATCGAGGTATCAAACACAGGGACTGCTCCACTCTCCAACGTCAAAATAATTTTACAAAACACACAGACGTCGGTTTCTGCAACTGCAAACCCAATCACAAACGTAGAAAACGTAGTGTTTGACCAAAACGAGTGGGACATTGGAACAATAGAGCCGCAATCATCAAAGAAATTTTCAATTAAGGTCTTCATTCCAGAAAACATTCACACAGAAACTCTCCATATCCCATTCCTTCTGACATACTTTAACGCACATGGAGACAAGGTAACCGACAACCGCACAGTAGACTTTTACATAAACGGCCTCATCGACACAAAAATCTACAATGTAGGCGTGATCGACCTTGCAGGAAAACAGGCCATAATCGGCGAGGTAATCAATGAGGGAAACACAAACGCGCTGTTTGCCTTTGTGACGCTCGAGCCGCTTGGCGATTCCAACATAAAAAAGGTGACGCAGTATGTGGACGAAATAGAGATCGACTCGCCAGTCCCCTTTAACATTCCAGTGGAGTTCGATGGCGAGCCCAAATTCGGAGAACACGAAATAAGGATCTCAGCCAGGTACAAAGACGACCTAAGAAACGAGCAAATCATCACATATGATACCAAGGTCACACTAGTAGACACCAGCATCAAGCCGCCACCTACTGTTGCAGACTTTGCCCCAATGATAATTGGGATTGCTATAGCAGCAGCTGCAGGCGTAATCATTCGAAAAAAGATGAGAAAAAGAAAGGAGCAGGCCGCAGCCTAGCCCACTAAGATTATAACAGATAAACTGGATTTCTGATCATGACCTGGGATGAGATCGAAGTCCCAAAGGAGCTGCGATCCTTTATGCCGGACGGAGCAAAGGAAACGGCGATCGGCCACAGAAACGGCGCAAACAAACAGTATCGTTATGGCAACCTGCACATACGGGAATATGACGATAAATACCTTGTGCACATGGACAAGGTGGATCCACTCGAGGATCCTCTGGGACATTTAATTTTTGATGCGCAAGAAATCCTAGTAGGCCTTGCAAGTGGGGCAGTTGGGGGAGCCAAGGTTGCATCATATGTCTACAACAAGAGCAAAAAGACAAGGCGTGACAGGCAAATAGCCATAGCCGCAGGACTGGTGTCATCATTGGCAATCGGATATGTTGGTTACAAAATTGCAAAAAAGGCCAAAGGCCAATAAGGAGGCTCTATGACCACCGTCAGAACGATCCATGTCTTGGTAAAGCTCATACCTCTGATAATTGCGCTACGTCAGGACAGAAAGGAATGGGTGCGCTATGAAGGAAAAAACGTAGACTTGACCAAGTTTTCAAAAAACGCAAAAAAAGTTCTAAATACCTTTATCTCGCTTGGCCCAGTCTACATAAAGCTAGGGCAGTGGCTTTCATCGAGAGCAGACATTTTACCGCAGCCATACATGGAAGAGCTTGCAAAGCTCCAAGACGATGTACCGGCAGCACCATTTGAGCAGATCAGGCCAATAATCGAAAAAGACCTAGGGCCGCTAGACAAGGCGTTTGCGTCCATCGACACAAACCCAATCTCTGGGGCATCATTGGGACAGGTCTATCGCGCAAAAATACAGCAACAAGACGTCATAATCAAGGTAAAGCGCCCCGGAATTGAAAATATCATTGAAGAAGACATCAAGGTTCTAAAGAAGGTCTTGCCTCTTGCGATGAGGTTCGTGGATCCGAACCTGAGATTCTCTGCAAGATCCATGCTTGCGCAATTTATCGAAACCATACACGAGGAGCTTGACTATACCAAAGAATCGTCAAACCTGAAAGCGATAAAAAAGAATCTTACACGACATGATAATGTAGTCGTGCCGCGCGTCTTTGACGATCATACCACCAAAGACGTTCTCACTTTGGAGTACATTCCGGGGATAAAAATAACAAACATTGAGGAGCTGGACAAAAAGGGAATAGACAGGCAAAAAATCGTAATCGACGTCCACAAGGTCTTTTTTACGATGCTCTTGCGAGACTCGATATTTCATGCAGACCCACATCCCGGAAACGTCTCAATAGCAGACGACGGCTCGTTGATTTTGTACGATTTTGGGATGGTAGGCAGAATCGACAACGAAACCAGAATGAGGCTGGTAAGGCTGTACCTGGCTCTGGTGGAAAAAGACCCCGCAAGAACTGTAAACGCGATGAACGACCTTGGAATGCTGACTCCGGACTCTAACCGCTCTATAATAGAACAGGGAATAGACCTATCGATTCGAACGATGCACGGAAAAAAGCCAGACGAGATGGAGGTTCGTGCATTGATGGAGCTCGCAAACAAGACCATGTCGAGGTTCCCCTTTACCCTGCCAAAAAATCTGGCACTGTACCTAAGAATGAGCTCAATAATAGAGGGAATCTACAAGACACACAAGGTGGATTTCAAGTTCGTCAAGGTCCTAAAGCAAATCCTAGAAGAGGAACACCTAATCAAGGACGCCTATATCGAGGAGCTCAAGTACTCTTTTACGAGATTTGCAAAATCACTTGACGCAACCATATCGATTGCACCTGAGCTCAAAAAATTCCTAGAAGAAAACAGAACCCTCCAGCTTAGTGCAAGGCCAAAATCAAACACACTCCTGGCAGGAAGCGTCCTTTCCTCTGCCATCTTTGTCGGTTCTGCATTGGTATATTCCTCAAACGAGGCGGCCGGTGCTGTCGGAATGATAAGCTCGCTGGCAATAATGGCAATTTTTGCAGTTTTCGGAAGACGCTAGTCTATTGAGATCTGCTTTCCTTTTTGCACAACAGGTATTTTGACAGTCAGGACTCCCTGGATAAGTTTTGCAGAACTGACGTCCTCGTCTTTTACGTGCACCGGAAGAAGGATTTTTTTGTCTATGACGCTTGGCCTTTGTCTGCAGACGACTCCATCCTTTGTCGGTTCGTGTTTTTCCGCTTTGATTGACAGGATGTTTTTGTGCAGCGTCAGCTTGATGTCTTTTTTCTCAAATCCCGGCAGATCGATAACCACCGTAAGTGCATCGTCTTCAAGGTACATGTCCACAGGAGGAAGCACAAATTCATAGAACTCGCGTGACTTGTTGCCGATTTCTCTTATCATCTCTTTTGCCAGGTTTCCCACCACGCCCATTTTGTATTAGCTGGGATTTTCAGTTATAAGTTTTGAGAGAGCGCCACGGCAGACATATCAGAGCGGACTGTCTTTAAATCGTTTTACGCACAATGAATTGCATGGAGGCACCGCGGAACCTTGTCCCAAAATTCTTTGATAACACCGCCAGAACCTATGACCGGGTTGCATCATGGGCAACATATGGAAAAGACGATTACTGGAAAAACACAATTCTGAGCTGTATGGTGGAGGGAGACTCTATTTTGGATCTTGCGTGCGGCACCGGCATACTGACAAGAAAGATTGCGCAAAAATTCCCGGACTCGAAAATAATTGGGGTTGATATCACGCCGAGTTACCTGGAAGTAGCAAAAAGAAACTCGTCGAGATTTCAAAACATTACCTTTGTCAATCAGGACGCAGAAAAGCTAGATCTAGATACAAAATTCGACTGCATCACTTCGTCATACATCCCAAAATATTGTAATCCAATGATCCTCATCCCGCTCTGCATCAAACACCTCAAACCTGGCGGCAGAATAATACTGCACGACTTTACCTACCCAAAAAATACTTTGGTCAGATTCCTATGGCATGTGCATTTTGGACTGCTGCGTCTTGCTGGAAATTTTCTACCAGAGTGGAAGGGTGCCTTTTTTGTGCTCCCAGATCTGATAAAATCCACTACCTGGGTAACAACCTATCAAGACGAAATGAAAAAAGGCGGACTGGATGTGCAGTGCCGACACCTAACATGGCATTCGTCGGCGATCCTTGTCGGAATTAAAAATACCTGACTGCAAAAAACGCAACAGTTCCCAAAATTACTCCCACCGCAAGCAGCTTCAAAACGATCTCTTTTTTCCTAATTGCGTCGGCGTCGCCATTGTTTTTCTTTAGCTCCTTGTATCTCCTAGACGTCACTATCAAGACATAGGTGATGGCGCCAGAAACGCCGGAAAGCGCAAGGGCCTCGACTGATATGGAATTGGTCTGGATCGCCGAGCCTGCAAAGACAGGCAATATGCCCCATGATAACACAGTAGATGCGTTATTGTGGAATCTGCCGCCGAACAGCTCCAAATTGTACGCAAAAAGGAAAAACCCCTCCGCAATCCCAATCGGAAACAAAAGTGGCGAGTCCAAAAAAGCATAGTAGAGGCCAATAGAAAACGCGACTCCAAGAGCCCCAAGTCCTACTGCAGCAAGTCTTTTTCGTGGGAGGTCCCCCCAAGGCCTAGTCTTTCCACCGACAGCATCAAGGCAGTGCGCACAAACGCCGACAGACAAAAAATAAATCACGCAAATTGCAGCCAGCCTCTCTATCCCAAAGCTCCCAGCAAGCGAGCCCCACGCTGCAAAACAGGTAACTATTCCAGTATACGGCAAAAACAAAATTCCCACACCAACTCTGAAATTTCTTGGGCCAAATTTTGGAACGAACCATTCCGAAGTTCTATCCAATGTCACAGTATCATTTGGTGATCATCGCTTATATAGTAAGTCATGTCGTAAGGTCGTGGCAGAATTTTATAGTGTACGCGAGTAATAGTTCTGATGAAGGTCTACCGCAAATTCATAACAAAGGGAGTCAGCGAGCCTCTGGAAAAAATTCAGTTCCACAACAAGGCCCCAATCAAGCGCCTCTTGATGCTTGGCAAAAAATCCATTCCAAAATCCAAGACACACCTAGCAGTACATTTTGTCGACGCCACTGGAAAAAAAATTCCTGAATACAGCAAACTCCACAAGCACAACTTTGATGAAATAAATCTGATTCTCTCCGAGAAAAACAACCTAGTCTACGAGATCCAGCTAGGAGACGAGATCTACAAGGTATCTGCACCATGCACCATATTCATACCAAAAGGAGTAAGACACAGGGCAAAAGCCGTCTCGGGCAAAGGATTTTTTATATGCATGATAAAATCAAACAACTACAAATCCTCCGAATAGTCGTGTATAGATTTTTAATTGCTCGCTCTTTACTGACTACGACTAATGATTATAGTAATAGAAGGAAGCGACCAGGCAGGGAAAAAAACCCAGTCCGAGCTCCTTGCTTCTGCGCTCAAAAAAAGCAAGATACGAACCAAAGTCTTTAGCTTTCCCGACTACACCACACCGCTTGGGAAGGAAATAGACAGGTTTTTGCACGGAAAACGCAAGTTCCCGCCACAGGTGATTCACTGCCTTTTGGCCGCAAACAGATGGGAAAAACTCGCACAAATCCAAAAGGCACACTCTGAAAACTCCGTTATCATCATGAACAGGTACTACCAATCAAATCTGGTATATGGCGTAGCAAATGGCCTTGACCTAAAATGGCTTCAGGGCCTGGACGAGGGCCTCCCAAAAGCGGATCTTGTGTTAGTCCTCGATGTCTCACAAAGAGAATCGTTTTTGCGCAAAAAGGCAAGACGCGACAAGTTCGAAAAAGACACCGAGTTTCTCAAAAAAATCTCAAAGACCTACCGTCTCTTGGCAAAAAAGCTCGGCTGGAAAGTAATCGACGCATCAAAAACAAAGGCCGAAGTGCACAACGAAATAATGAAAGTTCTCTCAGGCAAGCTTGCAAGGATATGACAAAATACCTAGATATTGTAGATCCGATTCACGACTTTGTTCGTGTTTACGAGACAGAGCTCAAAATAATCGACTCACCAATCTTTCAGCGACTACGAAGAATACGACAGCTGTCAGGTGCGCACCTTACATATCCCGGAGCCCAGCACTCAAGATTTGAGCACTCTCTAGGAGTAATGCACATCGCAGGACAGGCAGCAGATGCCCTAAACGAAAAGGGGCTCTTAAGCTCAGATAAAATCCAAGATATTCGAATCTCCGCGCTTTTGCACGATATAGGCCACGGCCCTTTTTCACATCTTTTCGAAGAGGTGTTGCAGTCAAAAAAGAAGATCTCCCACGAAGAAATGGGGAAAAAAATAATACTACACTCGGAAATCGGAGACATCCTCTCAAAGTCCGGCGTAAATAAAAAATTCATAACAAAGCTGGCCTTTGGGGACCGTAAATACCAGTTTGTAAACGAGATAATCTCAGGCTCGCTTTCTGCTGATATGATGGATTATCTGCAGCGCGACGGCTACTACACAGGAGCCGAGCACGCAAAGATTGATCAGCAAAGAATAATCCGCTCGCTAGACGTCTATAAGAGCAGGCTCGCACTGGACAGGTCTGCACTGTACTCCTTTGAGTCGATGATCCTCTCAAGATACCAGATGTTCAAGGCAGTATACTTCCACAAAACAGTTCGCTCAGCCGAGGTGATGATGCTCGAGTCCATCAGACTGGCAGACGACGAATGCGGCTTTACCTCGCTGGATCTTGACAACTATGTAAAACTCACAGACGAGTTCGTAATATTGCAAATACTCGGCCTGTCAGATAGAACCAATGAGCTGAAGCGGGCAAAAAAGATCGCAAGCGATTACCAAAACCGCAGGCTCTTCAAGTGCGTCTTTGAGAAAATAATGACGCACAAGTTCGAAAAAACCCAGGACCTGATCCGCCAAAAGATAGCAAAAAAAGCCAGAGTCGACAAAAACCAGATCTTCGTAGACACCTCCGGCACCTCGTCGCTGCCGCTTACGCCGTCCAAAGAAAAAACAAAGTCCATCACTCTGATCACAAAGGGCTCACCGGCAAAAGTCATCCCCTTTTCAAAAATCCCGGTGGTCTCCTCGATGGCAGAATCGATGAACATTTTGAGAATCTACACTACTGCGCAACACAGAAAAAAAGTTGAAATGGCAGCAAAATCGATCCTTGGTGGTCGCTAGTGAAAAAGAGAATCGTCATAAAATTATCAGGCAGGATCTTTGGGATGGACAATAACACAAAGCTGCTCAAAGACTATGCTGCGTTTCTAGTCAAGACAAGCAAGGTCTGCCAGCCGATAATAGTTGCAGGTGGTGGCAAGATAGCAAGACACTACATCACCCACGCAAGATCATCGGGAGCAGACGAATCGACCCTTGACGAGCTTGGCATCGAGGTATCGCGGCTCAACGCAAGGCTCCTCATTTACGCACTAAAAGGCAAGGCCTACCCACACCCGCCGACAACACTTACCGAGGTAAGACATGCAGTGGACAGTGGTCTCATTGTGGTGACAGGGGGCCTGCATCCAGGCCAGAGCACAAACGGAACCGCTGCACTAATTGCAGAAAAGGTGCACGCAGCAGAATTTCTCAACGCAACCGACGTCGACGGGATATACGACTCTGACCCAAACAAAAACCCAAAGGCAAAAAAATTCCAACAGATAGATCTCCATAATCTACGAAAGATGCTTGTGCACGAGGACTCTGTGGCAGGCGGGTACGACCTCATGGACATTGTGGCACTAAAAGTAATAGAGCGCTCTAAAATAAAAACGCGCGTAGTCAAAGCAGACATTTCCATCATTGACAAGGCAATCAAGGGCCAGCCTGTCGGAACCGAGATAGTTTTCTAGCCCTTTATCTCGTTTTGCACCGTGCGGTACTGTTCAGTCCAGATCTCAACTTTGTCGCCTGAATACTCTTCAATGCCTGATTCAATCGCCTTTTTGAAAATCTCAAGTGCCGCTTCTTTTTGCAGTGGCTTTGATTGAGCCTTTGTGTATCCTTCAGAATCGACGAGTATTGTTACATAGCCGTCTGCCGTGTGAATTATTGCCGCAAGGTCTTCTTCGCCGACAGGAACAAACTGGCCGTCCTTCTTTTTTGTAGTGAGGGTAAGCATCGCAAACCCGCCGAGCTTGAAAAGCGTCATCTGGGATTTGCTTGCTCGCTCCCTTCCAATTTTTACGGCCTGAAAATACTGCATCTGATCATCAAAACCAAATTCTCAGTATAAGGATTTTTTTAACGCCTCAACATTTATGATACAGAAATCCCAAAAAACAACATTGAACTCCAAAATCCTACTCGGAATAATCGCCGCAGCCCTTGCAGGGGCAATCGGCTTTGTGGGCCTGTCCGGCTCGCAGTTTATCAACGATGTATCAGAAAATGGCTTTGGAAAGATCTCACCTTCGCCAATCACCGTTCTCCCAATCGAGGTAAAGCTGGCGGACCTCTCGGTTCTGTCCGTGACCGACGAGGAGGCGACGCTGAAAATAGACTTTGAGGTAACAAATCCGAACTACAAGTCCGTAATTTTGCAGCTGATAAAATACGACCTATACTATGGCGACACTAGGATAATCATAGGCCAAATCGGCGAGCGCGCCGAGGGCGCAGTCGGCAGCTCGAACTACTTTACCGTGCTCCGCAACAGCCCACAAATAATCGGCGATAAAATCACAATCAAAAACTCCGGAAACGCCCCAGAGTTCTGGTCCGCCCTCAAAGGCGGCAGCATCAAGTGGACAGTAAGGGGCGAGGCCTACTTTAATCTCAGCTCCATGACCAGCGGCCAAGAAAACATCATACCGTTCGAGTTTACAACCTAGTATATCATAAAACACTAAAATTATGATAATTTGTTTATATGAAAAAAATTTTAGAAAAATTATATAAGATCTGAGGGCTGATTGCAAGCAAATGGCAGAAGCATCACTAGCAGCCTATGGCTCAGCAATCGGCGTGGCTATTGCACTTGCAGTAGTTCTATTTGCATTACGTGGCAAAGGTCACCCAGAACCGCTCGAATAAGATCACTAGATCTTTTTTTACTTTTTAGAAATTTCCTACTTGCTACTTTTTGTGGCCGAACAGCTCAGCTAAGGTGAACTGTTTTCCTTCTTGTTTTTTGATGTAGCACCTATCGTAGTACTGGCATACGGAGCATTCCTGCGACGGCTCTAAAATTGGAATCTTTTTGTCTGCAATGAGGTTAGAAAAGACGCGCACGCGGCGAATGGTCTCCTCAAACATTTTTTTGTCCCGCATAACTGCAAACGACGACTCTTTCTCATTGTCCGTAAGGTATACTATTACGCCGTCGGTCTTGTTGAAAATCCACATGCAGGCGTTTAGGTACAGGACATCGGATGCATTTGGCGCCTCGGGCGCGCCAGGAGCCCTCTTGAAAATGATTACAATGTCATCTACTATCATGTCTGCTTGGCCCTTTAGCTTTATCTCCTCGATGGCAAACTCTCCTATCTTGGAGCCATATGGGAGCTTTCTTACAAGGCCGCCAAAGAGCTCGCCAAAGCTCTTGTTTTCCTGCTCGAGTCTGTCAAATCTGTCAAAATAAGATCTCCTCATGCACCTGACTATCTCGTAAAGAAAAATCGTCTTACTATCTGACGGCTCAGAGACATGGAACGCCGTCTCTTTTGTCAGCGCATCGACTGCGCTGGTGATGGTTTTCCGATAGTCTCTATCTCCCATCATAGCAAACCACTCCTAGCTGAGAATCCCTGTCAGGAACTTTGAAATCCTATCCGAAAATGCAAGTGCCACAAAGTGCAGCCCAAAGCCGACAAGGGCGCCCACCAAAAGATTTGACGTCGCATAATAGATTCCAAAAAACACTCCGAGCGCAGGAATAGTAAGGATTAGGGCCAAAAACGTGCTGACCCAGATCGTGTTTACGAGGGTCTCCGTGGTAATCTCGGTCTTTTTTTTGTGAACCTTTATCATTGATTGCTGTCTGCTGCTTTTTCCCTATATAATTTGAGGCCTATTCTTGCTGTTCTACAATGAGCCGCGACATTGTAGTCTGGGGGGAGATCTTTTGCTCTACTGCAAACGCAATTGCCGCTATGTTCCGCACCTCATATCCTGTGAGCTTGGTGATGCCGACAATTGTGGAAAAGTTGAACATTTTGCTAAATGATCTGTTTACTGCCCTGTAGATTGCCATCTCAAACGAATGCTCAAACTGCGAGATTGCTTCTATTTCGTCTTCTGTCTGCGGCACCAGGTCACGATAGCGAGTGGCCGATATCTCATCGAAGATGCTCTTGACAGAATCTGACGAGATGAGTTTGCCAAGCAGATCCCTTGGTATGCTTGGGGTGTGGGTGACTATCAGGTGCTGTATCTGGTCTTCGTCTAGGCCCCAGAACTTGCCCCTGAGTATGGAAAGTATGTTGTAAAAGTCAATGTCCATTCCAACTAGTCTCATCAGCTCCCTGTCCCTAGAATTGCGCGCCGCACGGCCAAGCTGCTGGTACAAAATCTTGTCCAAAAACACATCAAAGACCTGAGTGTTTTTCTTCTCGTTGTACAACGCCACTGCCTTTGTCAGCTCCTCGCCAAACTCGATTGAGCTGAGACTTGCGACAGCTTCTTCAAGGTCTTTTGATATCAGCGCCTTGAGAACGATGTCCCTTTGGCCGATCAGCTCCTCGGCATGCAAGTTGAGATACGGCTCTATCTCTTCTTGCGGTTTGCCCAGCGCCTTTCCTTTGAGGATTATCTTCAGGTTGGAAATTATGAATCTGAGGTAATACGCATCAAGCACAGGAGACCTGCCAGCGGTTTTTGCAATGGAATAATGAATGTCTGCCAGCTCGCTTCTTAGTGCCGACTCGATTGCACCCGCGCTAAACGGCTTTGCTAGCTTTGATACTGCATCGGCGTATTTTGTGTTCTTTATCCTGGTTATGAGCTCGTCCAGATCCCGCGACTCTGCCAGCGTCTGGAGATCTGCCCTTGATAGCAGCTTTCCCCTCTGGCTGTACGATTTTACTGACGCAAAGACCTTCTGCGAGCCACCAGAACCCATTAGTTGGCTCCCTTGAATAACGGATTTTAATGTTTGGGGATTTTTTTCAGTATTTTGTAAAGTCAGCCTATGCTCTTAAGAAAACGCAGTGTTTTTTCCTTCTCTGTCTTTGACATGACATTAAAGCTCTCAAGGAACTCTTTTTGGATAAGGATTGTCTCGTCTGAAATCTGCATAAAGCGCGTTTTGTCAAAAGGTAGCAGATCCTCGATCTTGCCGTCGCAGTATGCCCTGACATAGCTCTTAAACAACGAGTACACAAACCGCGAGGCGAACTTGACTAGAATCCGAATCTGCTCCTCAAAGTCCTTGTCCATGTCTGTGTGTTGTGCAAAAAACCTCTCCAAAACCTTCTCCCTGCCAATTATTTCGTCTAGTGCTACTGCGACTAAGAGTCCCTTGTCTGTGAGGAAATAGTACGGGATTCCCTTTTCTTGCAGTGCCTTTGGGCCGCGCTTTAGCGGCAGTCTTCCAGCCTCCTTTACGATCCCAAGTGGTATGAGTATCTCATCAAGATCGCGAAATATACCAGAGTAAATGTTCTTCCAAATCGTTCCGTTTTCCTGAGCTATTTTTTGAGCAATTGCAGTTCGTGTAGTCTGTACGGGGTTGTTCTGCGTCGCAAGGTTCACAATTATTGCCCGCTGCCTTTGCGCCTCGCCGGTAAGCTCGTCTTTTGTCTTGAATGTATCAAAGATGCCTAACCTCGCCCTCATACCTGCCACGTTCATAGCATAATTCTTGGATTTTATGTTATTATCTTAGAATAAGCCTATTTAACAATTTACATCTTTTCTGTCCGTAATTTCCCTATCCTTAAATAATTTTCACCTTCTCAAACGTGCAATGAAGAACAGGAATCACAAGTATGCACTATTACTTGTGATAGCAGTTGCCGCAACAGCGACGGGCGTACTGTCTACCGCTTATGCACAACAAATAACCGACGGCATGGATGGCTATCAAGTGAGGGGCACCGGAATTGATACCGGTAACCCAAATGAGTGCTGGTATGAAACAGAACCAGGCTCTGGAACATTTGCACCATGCATGATTGATACGGGTGACACGGCGTGGATGCTGACCGCAACATCGTTGGTCTTATTCATGACTCCAGGTGTTGCTTTCTTCTACGGCGGTTTGGCAAGATCAAAGAACATGGTAAACGTACTAGGCATGACACTAGTTGTA
>CAZITM010000038.1:0-14105 GCA_964542205.1 uncultured Candidatus Nitrosotenuis sp. | reverse complement strand
GAGTCTTTTTCTGCACTTGTTTGCCCTTCCTTATGCTGTGCTCTAGATAGTAGTAGGCTTTTTCTCTCACTGTGTTTTTCTTTATTATTGCCATAAGAGTAGTTACCTCTACATATTTATAAAATTATAATTTTTTGACTAAATGTAGAGGTATGGATTCTAAACAGTGCGAAACCATTGTCATGCCGGGGGTGGGTTTTGAACCCACGACCTCCAGATTATGAGTATTGCCCTTTATAGGAGGATAGACTGGCACTCTAACCAGGCTGAGCTACCCCGGCACTAAAACGGCTAATTTTACCGTTCAATTAAATGATTCTGCAATACCTCAAAAACTTTGAATTGTCAACCGACTTAGAAAACTCATGAAGTGGTTTGGATGGCCATTGACAATCATTGCAATTATTGCATCACTTTTAGTTTCAGTCATTCTGTTACAGTATGGGATATTTCTGTTCTTTTTACCTTTGATCTTTGTACCGTTTTTACATTTTTTTAAAACAAAAAACAAAGCTTGACTTATTGTGATATTATGTCTTTCCACCTGTCATTTACGTTTTTGACCCAGAGGAATTTGCGCTGAAGTGACGTGGTGTAGAGCTTTTCCCAGTCAGCCTTTACTTCGTCGGTCCATGCTTTGAAGACGCGTGGGTCGATATAGTTGCGAAGGGACGTACCGAGATTGTAGTCGCGGGTTTTTTCCTGCAGGTCTATTGCAAGCTTTAGCTTTTCCTGTCTTTCTTTTAGCTTAACTTTTTGCTTGTCTGTCTTTGGGGTGGTTTCTTTGAGTTTTTTTAGCGTCTCTCGCTTTTTCTCAAGCGTAAGATCAAAATTCTTCGGGATGGTTCGCTTGTGGTTACACATTATCGCGGCCTGCAGGTTTGCCATCTTTGCGATATAGAGTTTTTCATTTTCCGACTTGTTTTTGACGTCGAGTTTGTCTGAAAGGTATTTTTTTACCTCGGTTGTAGCCAGGTAGGTTCTAAAGACCTTTGCAGTCAGCCCCTTCACTACACTGCTCAAAAACTCGTTTACGTGTCGCGATGTTATTCCGTCAAAGATTTCGTCGGATGGTTTTTTGTTTGAGATCAGCTTTTTTATGTTCTCATATAGCATTACGTCGTTTCCCTGTGCCGGGATGGTCTCCTCCCATCTGACGCTGTCCTTTCCCAAAAAGTCAAAGTGGATTCCAGTGTTATCAAGATTTACGTGCTCTTTTCGCAGTGTAGTTGCGCCGACGGTGTCTGCCTCATCCGGGTCTTTTTCGTCTCCGACTCTCATAGAGGTCCTGTATATAAGGTAGCATGCAGTCGCGATTTTTGCAGTCTTTGGATCCCTGTCCTTCATTGCCGCAATCATCTTTTCCTCCACTTTTTTTATCTCCTTTCCGAGTTTTGCTGCTTTGTCGTACTTTGCCTTGTCCCGTTCTTGTTTCAGACCAGCAGTGTCCGCAAGCCAGACGTATTTTATTTTCCCAGACAAGACGTCGGTCCAGCAGGCAAGCCACATAGAATCATGCTCGTGCACTATTTTGCCCCAGTTTCCCGGTGGCACCTTTGCGTTTTCGCCCAAGTTGAGTGTGACGTCTTTTTGTGTTATTTTCGGCTTCCATTTTCCACGCAGAGGATGATCACCGCGCCCAATGAAAATGCCCGGAGGCTCTGCCATGTAGTTTGCAACCTCGACTTCGTGGCCGTCAAGTATTGCTTTTCCATAGATTCCCTTCATTTTTTCCCGCAGCTCTTTGCGCTTTTGAGCAAGTGATTTTTTCTCCTCCTTTGTCATCAAGAGCCTTGCGTCCTTTTCTTTGTCAACCAGCTTAAACGCTTCAGAAAAATCAATATCAGAAATGCTCAGATCCTTGTACTTGCCGCCAAAGGTAGCAGCAAAGTCGGCTACAAAGTTTTTTTGAAAAACGGCATCCTTTACGTATGGGGTGTCCTTTTTCTTTGCCCACTGGTATACCATCTCCTCCTGCAAGAGGTCAAGCTTTACTGGCTGTCCTTTTATCCTGACTGTGATTCCCTTGGATTCGTAGTCCGGTGGGAAGATTATGCCATTGTGTTCTAGTGTTTTCCATTTCATAATTCATCAATTTGTGGTGGATTTTGCTGACTTTGACAAAAACTGCATTTTGTGGGTATATCAATTTACCTAGAAAAGTTCTTTTTTCAGATAATTCTCAAACTCGATGTCGGTTTTCATCTTTTTTGCCTCCAGAAACATCATCGCATCGTTGCCTACAGGATATCTTGGCAGGGGGTTCTTTTCTTTGAGCGCCTTGATTATTGTATCTGCCACTTCTTTTGGAGCAGTACCCATTTCTGCCATCATCTTTATTCCGGACACTACCTTGTGGGTGATGTCCCGGTATGGCGAGTCAGGTTTTGCGCTCTTTGGCATCTTTATGGAATTGAAAAAGTTTGTCTTGATTGCGCCCGGCTCTATTATGATTGTGTTTATCCCAAACGGCGCAAGCTCGTATCGGAGCGATTCGCTTAGGCCCTCCAGTGCAAACTTGGAGCTAATGTATGCCGGCGTGCCTGGAAAGCCGATTCTTCCTGCTACTGAGCTCACGTTTACTATGGTTCCTGACCGCTGCTTTCTCATTATGGGCGCTATCTCCTGGATGAGCCTCACTATTGAGAAAAAGTTGGTCTCAAACTGTTCTTTTAGCTCCTCCATGGTGAGATCTTCAAGACATCCAAAAAGCCCATAGCCGGCGTTGTTTACAAGTACGTCAATTCTCTGGCTTTCTTTCATTATTTGTGAAATGGCCGACTTGACGGAGTCCAGCTTATCCACATCCAGCGCCATTATCGTTATGGCGAGATTTTCTTTTTTTGCCTTGTCCAAAAGTTCTTTGGATTTCTTTGTGTCACGCATCGATGCATATGTGTGGCATCCATTTCTTGCAAGTGCAAGCGCAGTTTCCAGTCCTATTCCGCTTGAGCTGCCGGTGACAAGTGCGACTTTGTGCATATTTTGCATACTGTTTGGCTATTAATTAATCATCTAGCCTGCTCCAGAAAATTTTAATTTTGTGCGTAAATTTTCAGGTTTTCCCAAAACTCAGACCAGTGGCCTGTCTCCTTCAATTGGTTCTGTTATGTCTGTTTTTTGGCCGTCGTTGATTCTTTGCAGGATTTCAAGTGAGGCATTTTTGTGCAAAAATTCGTTGTTGTTGCCGCACCGATACGAAAAGGTGCACCTAGGACAACCTGCCTCGTTTTTACATGGGCACTCTTTTACGATCGAGAGGCTTCGCCCAAACGCCTTTTCCAGCCGGTCGTAGAGCGCCCTGCTTGCGCCGTTTCCTCCGATTGCGCCGTCGTAGATGAAGATGAGGCCTGATGTACCAAGAGATATTCCTCCGAGGTCCTGCGACACCCCGCCGGTCACCATGTTGCTTCCTTCGATTATGATGTGTTCTGTTGCGTGGTAGCCGCTTGCCTCTACATATTCGGGGTTTTCCGAAGATTGTAGCTGGTTTTCCGGTTTTGGTGCATGGATAACTATTCCCTTTGTGACAAAGTCATACTCTAGTGGTTTTTCAAGTAGGATCTTTTGTCCTTGGCCCACATCTTGGCCGAGCTCCAAGTTGACATATCCGTAAACCCGTTTTTGTATATGGAGCTTGCAAAACCAGGCCTCGATTCCAATTGCCTGCCTTTTTTCATAGACTGTTTCGATTGCAGGCCATTCCTCAGTTAGTGCCTTGGTATAGTATGGATAGTCACGTGGTAGCAAAACTAGTTTTGCCACCTGTTTTTTTGGGTAATCGAATTCCTTTACCCTGTATCTTGTCCCAGCAAGAAAATAGACTGCAGACTCGTGAAGCTCTTCTAGTGCCATCGGAAGGACTCGCTCGCCAATCTTCTTTTCGTTGTAAAATATGTCGATGGATTTGCCAATCCCACGTATGCTGTATTCGTTTAAGATCGCCTTTATTGCGTCAAAATTAGGCACGAACCTGCCGTCTCTGAGCGAAAGATTGCCTGACTCTAGGTGTTTTTTTATGACCTCTTCGTGCTCTGCCAGCTCGTGTGCGGCAATAGGCTTGTCACACGCCATTGCCAGAACATGAAATTCTTCGACAAAGGGGTTCTTTGGGTCGATGTATGTTTTTTCCACATCCTCAAAATAATTGTCCGGATGGTTCCGATAATACTGTGATATAGGGTCGTTGCCAAGTGCTAAAAACGCAAATCCTCTTTGCCCCTTTCTTGCGGCACGGCCGATTCTCTGCATCAGCCTGTTGACAGGTATGGTAGACGATATGACACCGTCGACATTTCCCACATCGATTCCCAGCTCAAGTGTCGGCGTGCAGGAAATAGACATCAGTTTGTCTTCTTTGAACGATTTTTCAACAAAGTTACGATAGTTTGCCATCAGACCTGCCCTGTGAACCTTGATGTCTATTTTCTTTTTCCTTGCCTGCAGTGCAACGAGCTCCGAGTTGAGGTGCGAGTTTGAAAAAACCATCGTCTTGTGTTTTTTCGATGTGAGTTTTTCAAGAAGGTCTACCGTCAGTGCCCTCTGTGTTCTAAGGGACGGAAATATCATCGCAAAGTCGGTCTCGCCTTTTCTGCCAGAGCCCCGTATGAGGTGCATCTTTGAGCCAAACAGCTGCTCGCAGAACTCTTGGGCATTCTCAAGAGTCGCCGACGATGCGACAAACTGGATTTTTTTGCAGAGTCTTTTGAGTCGCTTTATTACATAATGGACGTTTGAGCCGAATATGCCAGAATATACATGAGCCTCATCTACCACAAGGAATTTGATGGTGCTGCACAGTGAGGCAAACTTTGTGCCGTACATCATGTGATAGTGGAGTACGTCAAAATTTGTCAGAACTATTTGCGGAGGCTTTTCAAGTATGGCGTTTCTCTCCCTTTGTATTGTATCGCCATCAAAGACCTCGGCTCTGAGCCCCACCCGTTGCGCAATTTGGCGAATTTTCGGGAGCTGGTCCCGCGAAAGCGCCTTTGTCGGATACACAAATATCGCCAGGAGCTGAGCGTGGCCGCCCTCGGATGCTATTTTTTGTATTACAGGTATGGAAAATGCTTCGGTTTTTCCCGACGCCGTTGGCGCAGTAATGACTATGTTGTTGCCGTAGAGTATCTCTCGTATTGCCTCTTCTTGGAAGCGGTAGAATTTCGTTATTTTCATTTGGTGCAGATATTCCACTATGCCGTCGTCGAGGCCCAGATCGTCCACGGCTGCACCCATCTCTGGCTCGGGATCTTTGATTGTCTTGTAAAACGAGACATAGTCCTTTTTTGAGAAGAGTGCCTCCCTAGTCAGCGGATCCGGTGAGTGTCCTGCGATCATTTTTTCTATCTCCTTTTTGTCACGCACAATTCCTGCAGTCGTGAGATCTGTGCCCATCTGCCTCTTGTTTGGTGTCTGGCCCTGATCGTATCTTGCAAGAAACTCCAGGTAGACCTCGTCTACGTTCTTTGTGTATTCTAGGAGATCCTGTAGTCCGCAGCCCTCGCAGAGGATCATGAATTTTTTGTTAAAGGTCTTTTGGATCTGGATCTGTGAGCTGCATTTCGGACAAGAATATCTCAACTCACACCTATTTAGGGTTGGTATGGATTTATGGGTTGGCTGGAGCATGGTACAACCCCACAGGGGACAATTGCCTCACTGTACAGGGGAGCCGCAAATCTAGTCAACCTTAACTCAGCAATTATGATAATATGGTAAACTTGACCATGTTATCTATGAGAAATTTTCCTAATATGACATGGGAAGTAGCGCCGGAAGCTATGTACGAGGCGTAGCTGGAATTCATAGAAAGTACCAGGCAGCCCTCAAACGCGCAAAGAGCAGACAGTCAGTTCTTAATGCATATTGGAAGCACAAGAAAGAGTCTGAGAGACTCTTGGCAAAGCATCTCAAAGACGAGATGGCCGAAGTCAAGCGCATAAAGGGCAAGATGGAGTACAGATAGACAAATACGGATTGGGACGCAAGTCCAAATCCCGTTCTTTTTATCAAACTATGGTGAGATGACAGCTGGGCTTGGCCAGTAGTTCACGCCTTAACACGGTAGAGGTTTTTATCCAGTCTCTTTTTGGCAAAGGCATAGTATTTTGGCACTATTTCAAAGCCAAGGTAGTTGCGGCTCATTTGTTTGCTTATCATCGCTACTTGGCCTGAGCCCAAAAACGGATCAAATACGACGTCTCCTTTTTTGCTAGAATAGTCTAGAATTTTTTTGAGTAGCTCCGCAGGCAGCTTTGTCGGGGTCTTTTTGTCCCCCGTCCAATATTCGCGCTTTATGTCCCAGACGTCTTCTTTGTCACGGTAATGGAGGCTCCTGCCATCCTCTGTCTTTTGGTTTTGTGCAAATCTGGAAAACGGGTAGAACTTGCGTTTTTTTTCGTTTTTGCACACATAGATGCAATGATAATGTGAAGTCACGAACTTTTTTTTAGTCACCACGCCAAACTGATATTTCCAGATAATGTGGTTGACTGTCACAAACCCCACATTGTCTAAGGCGTTGAGAATATCTTTGAGGTTGTTCCAGCCGGAAAAAACATACATGCTTCCAGTCTCTTTGAGGATCCGGTATACCTGCCCCATCCACTGGACGGTAAAGTCGTAATAGTCTTTTTGCTGTATTTCGTTGTATCCCCCCATTACGCGTGATGCGGTTCTGTTGTAGTTTTGTTTTGTGGCCCTGAAATTTATTGCAAAGGGAGGATCGGTCACAACCAAGTCCACCTTGTTTTGCGGTATGAGCCTCATTCCATCGATGCAGCTCATGTTATAGATCTGATTAAATGTGATTTTTGTCAATGCTAACTTTCCTTTGAATCGCCAACTGACATTTTTGACGCAATTATTTTTTTCAGTTCCTCGTCCGTCTTGCCGGCCGGGTCTACGCCAATCGACTTTGCCATGAACTCTAGCTTTTGGCGCTCGTTTTGCACAGGCGCAGTCACGTTAAGATTGTGGCTCATACCAGAAAGCTGGTTTTGTATCATATTTTTCGACTTGTTATATTCTCCTACGGCGCGCCCAAGTTTCTTTGTCACCTCTGGAAGCCTGTTTGTTCCAAGCAGCGCCAGTAGTGCCACAAAAACTATGATTATCCACTCGCTCCCAAGAATATTAAGTGAATAGTCCATGTCTCAAAGTGGGCGCGCTGCAAAAATAAGCTTACCGATGGTCTACTTGTACTGATAATTTGATAGAATGATTGCTACCTAACCTAATTAAACATCATTTAACCCACTTGAATGCTGGATAGGAATGAAGATGCTAGTTGCCATTTTGGCAGTGTTGGTAGCTACTATGATATTTGTTCCTGCATATGCCGTAATTGTAGAGCTTCAGGCGGAAAAAACATCCTACAAAAAGGGAGACAAGATAGTCTTTGTAGGAAGAACAGACGCTGCACATGCAAACAGCATAGTTGCAGTCAAGATTTCAGATCCTAATGGAAATTTTGTAATACTACGAGAGACATTTTCTGACTCGGATGGAAATTTTAAGACAAACCCAATAGACACCTCGGCAGAGAACACAGCCGTCAAGTTTTCAACAAAAGGAATCTACAATGCAAGTGCATTTTACAGTCAGGAATCGCAAAAAATTTGGAAATTCACACTATTTGATTATTCGGCAGATGGCTCACCGGTAAGCCCGTCTGCTGCTGATCTCATGAAAAAAAGTCAGACACCCACCACAACTACAACTACGACTAGCTCGCCACCAACCACATCTCCGACTACATCTCCGACTACATCTCCGACTACATCTCCGACTACATCTCCGACTACGACGCCGCCTACCACCCAGCCTGCCGCACCCCCTACCACATCACCTCCGCCTCAAACCCAGCCAACGTGCGGCCCTGGGACTGTTCTCAAAAACGGTGTTTGTGTTATTGCAGAGACAGAGCCAGAACCGGAGCCCGAGCCAGAACCGGAGCCTGAGGATGAACCGGAAAGCGGGCCGAAAAAGACCCATATCCCAGGATTCCCAGATCCTAGCAAAGACCCGCAGTACTATATCGACAGATACAACAACGAGCCAAAGTACAAAGAATGGTTTGACAGAAATTTTCCAGACGATACCATTTATGATATAGTCGGAGTTGCCCCTCCTAACAAGGCCAGCTCCTGTGGGGCAGGCACACACCTAGAAAATGGTGTGTGTGTTTTGGACAAGGCAGGAGGCCCGTTTGGTGGTGGGTGTCTCATCGCAACTGCGACATACGGCACAGAGATGTCACCACAGGTCCAGCAGCTAAGAGAGCTGCGAGACGGCACATTATCAAAAAGCAGTACGGGTGCGGCATTCATGACTGCGTTTAATGCAGCATATTACACGTATTCTCCTACTATTGCAGACTGGGAAAGAGAAAACGCGGCATTCAGAGAAGCTGTCAAAATAACACTTGCCCCAATGCTTTCCACGCTATCCATACTAAACTACATCGGTATTGACTCAGAGGCCGAGCTGGTCGTGTACGGCCTTGGTATAATGCTGTTAAACATTGGCATTTATTTTGTAGCACCCGCATTTGCAATAATTAAAGTCCGTCAGTTTAAGTCAAAGACTCGACGGCCCTAGTGACTTCTTTTTTGCCGCGCTGAGTGCAAAGACGCACATTCCTATTACAAAAAATACGGCATATGGCATCGAATTTGCGGAAAACTCCGATATGAGGCCCGCAGTTACAGGTCCTGCGGCCCAGCCAATCCCGAACGTCGTCTCGTAGGCGCCTATTGTCGCGCCGGACGACTCTTTTGGGATCTTGCGCAGAATTATCTCCAGGGTCAGTGGAAAGATTATGCTAAAGCCAAATCCCATTATCAGCATGGCTACTGCAAACTCCAATATCGAGTGCGAGAAAAACGACAGGATCAGGCCCGCAGATATGGCGCCGGTGGATGCTACAAGTGTAGAACCAGTATATCTTGCAAGCTTGGCAGTAAGCGCAAGTGTGACTACGCGTGATGCCCCAAAGACAAAATACAGCACCTCGATTTCCGTTGCAGACATGCTCCTGTCGTTTAGAAACGCCGGGTAAATTGTCAGGATTATCCCAAACGACGACGCACAGTAAATCAACATCAATACAACTAGTGGGAATTTTGTAACCTCCCTTATTCCAGAAAACGAAAACGTGGCATGTTTTTCTTTGATGTCTTTTTTTGATATTTGGATCGACGAAAATATGGCCGCGGCCATGATAAATGTGGCAACCTCAAAGAGCATCCTGTAGGTGAGATCAAGCCCCTCAAGTAGGAATGTCCCTACCAGCGGTCCTATCATGAAGCCGCTTACAAAAAACCCCGTGAACTGACCTATGTTTTTGACGCGGGACTCACCTGGACTTGAATTTGAGATTATGGCCTCAGATGGTGGCCAGAAAAATGCATGAGCCACTCCAGTCATGGCACGCAATGCCATTATCTCCGGTACAGATCTTGCAAGTGATAAAAGGTACACCGATGCAACATTTAGCACTATACCTACTGAGAGGAGGCGGCCGTTGTCGAATCTGCCAAGCAAGAGCCCGACAATTACTGGAATGAACATGTACGGAACAAAGTTTGCAAGGCCGATCAGACCCAGTTCCGCATAAGAGGCACCGATTTCGTTTTTTGCAAAGATTGGGACTATTGGATTATGGATTCCGTAAGAGATTCCAATTATGAGGCCTGTGATGTTTACAAGTGTAAGTGTTTTATTCATTTGAATGCCGCAACTATTACTGCGCCCCCCAGCAGGTCATCTTCGAACTCTACACGAGAAAACTTTTCCAGCAGCATCGCTTGTAGTTTTTTGTTTTGTGGCCAGCGCTTGTATGTTCCGTACAGGGTGGCAAACTTTAGCCCCAACCTGCCGCCGGCGCAAAAAGCGATTATCGGCAGAACCGCCCGCAGATAAAGCGACACGCCTGCTCGTATCACCGGATTGTCCGGCTTGCCAAGATCAACTATCACAAACCTTCCGCCTTTTTTCAAGACTCGGTGGATCTCAGATATCGCTATCTTCAGACTGATTGCGTCGCGCAGCGAGTAGCCGCAAAGTACTGCATCGAACTGTTCTTCTTTGAATGGCATGTGCTCAAAAACTCCGCACGACATGTCGGGGGTTTTTGCAAAAAAAGTTCCTGTGTTCTTTAGCATCGGCACCAGAGGATCATAAAGCGTTATTGTTAGATTGCCTCCACAGATTTTTTCCGCAGTCTTTGACATGTTGCCAAATCCGGACCCTGCGTCGAGAACCGAATCGCCCGGGTTAACCCTTCCTTTGATCCCGCGGTTTCTGTGCTCTACGTCCTTTCCAAGCGAGATGTAAGAGTTTACCTTATCATATATTGGGATTATTTGCCGAAGGACGTCTATTACTTCGCCCCAGTAACTTCCAAGACCCATTTAGGATACCATCAAAGAGGAGATATTTGTATCAACTACGCACGTCTAGGCAGGTTTTGGAAACTTTTCTTTTGCTATTTTTGCGCATTTCTCAAGGTCTGCATCACTTAGCTTTTCTAGAATTTTTTTGTCCTTTGTGACCCTTGCCGCTTTGATGTGCTTTACGCCATCTTTTTGCTCGGTTTTTAGCTCAATTGCCGCGATTGCAAGGGCCGTCGCGTCATCAAGCGACATGTTATCTTTGTAGTTTTTCTCCAAGAACGAATTGACCTCTTCTGCGCTTGCACCTATCGCAACTGCCGCATATGAAACGTATGTGCCAGACGGATCTGTGACATAGATGAGGCTTCCCCGCTGGTCAACGCCTGCGATGATTAGAGCCACCCCAAAAGGCCTAACTCCTGAATATTGTGTGTATTGGTGGCACCTGTCTGCGAGGTGTTTTGCGACGGTCTCGACTTCGACTTGTTCGTCATAGATAAGTTTGTGGCTTTGCGAAAATGTTCTTGCGTCATCGACTTGAACGCGTGCATCAGGGATGTAGCCTGCTGCCGCGACGCCGATGTGGTCATCCACTTGGAAGATTTTTTGTGTAAGGCCTGAAACTTGGAGCTTTCGCGGGATCTCCTCTACTGCCATCACGACACCGTCCTTGCTTTTCACACCGATTGCCAGCGTTCCGCGTTTTACTGTTTCGATCGCATACTCGACTTGGTATATTCTTCCGTCAGGAGAATACATTGTAGGAGTCATGTCGTAACCGCGTGCTGGCATCATAATGATCAAAGCTACCTTTGTTGTCAATTTAAGCGTTAGTCGCTTGATCGAGGCTCAATTATTTGGGGCGGATTTGGAAGAGATTTGGAAATAGTGTTTTAAGTTAAAGTTTCATTTTGCAAGCGTGGAACTAGTAGAGATTCGCCAGATGATTCAGGCAAAGTCCGCTGTGACTAGGCGCAAGCCAGACAGGGATGCGCAGAGACTTTTGCTTTATGTATTTACAGCAACACGTGGTGGCCTCACAAGGCTCCAAATTATCAGGCTGCTCTCAGAAAAACCCCTGAATACAAACCAGATTGCCATCAAGATGGGCCTGGACTACAAGGCAATACAACACCACCTCACAGTTCTTGAGAAAAACAACCTAGTCGCAAAGGTTGGCGAAAGATATGGCGCCACATTTCATCTCTCGAATTATCTGGAGGCAAACATTTTAGCACTAGAAAGATCAGTTCTAAAGTTAGAGCGACAGATTAGCCGCAAAATAGTTTACCATTAGATGCTAATTGCAATTACTACTGGGTTTATTCCCCTGTAGGCAAACATTCCTACAAGTTTTGCTCGCATTCCGTATTTTTTGTTTCTGAGGTTTATTGCGTTTTTTGACTCGGATTCGTTTGCAAATCTTGCTGTTCCTTCGATCCACTCCCCCTTTGGCTCGCCGCGCATCCCACACGGCATTATTTTGACTCTGTTGTTGTTTTTGATTCGTTTGACCTTCCCCGTGTCAGGCCGTGTAGTGATAAAGATTTGATCATTATCTATTACAAACCAGACCGGCGTCCTGACAGGCTGTCCGTTTTTCTTGTACGTCTCCAAATTGATGTATTTATGCGCCCCAAGTGCCGCAAGCTTGTCTGAACCCATTACCAATAAATGGCATGTACGATTATTTTAGGACAATCACAACTCAACAAACTTAAATAGAATCCATATTCACAAGATCACGATCGATTTGGTTCAGGGAGATCCATTTAAGAATGCATTAAAGCAACTTGATGACGCAGCACAAATACTAAAGCTGGATAAAGGTATCAGGGACTATCTTGCAGAGCCCAACAAGGTGCTGCGGGTAAAGCTCCCAATCAAGATGGATAACGGAAAGATCCGAGTATTCATAGGCTTTAGAAGCCAGCACAACAACGACAGAGGCCCTTACAAGGGTGGAATCAGATACTTTGATCCAGAGGGCGGTATCGAGTACATGGAAAAGGAAGTCAAGGCGCTTTCTGCCTGGATGACCTGGAAGTGTGCAGTAGTAGACGTACCACTAGGCGGAGGCAAGGGAGGAATCTTTGTCAATCCAAAAAAAGAAAAACTCAGTGCAAACGAGCTTGAGAGGCTGACAAGAAGATTTGCTTTTGCAATATATGAGATTATTGGTCCAAAAAAGGACATTCCCGCACCTGACGTATACACCACAGGCACCGAAATGGCGGAGATAATGGACGTGTACGGTAAGCTGTCAGGCATGCAAAGTGAGCCTGGCGTGATTACTGGAAAACCGCTTTCTCTTGGCGGCTCTCTTGCGAGAAACGTTGCAACTGGTCTCGGATGCGCATACTGCATCCGTGAGGCTGCAAAGACAATCGGCCTCAAGCTAAGAGGCTCCAAGGTCGTCATACAGGGGTATGGAAATGCAGGCACCTATGCTGCAGAGTATCTAGAAAAAATGGGCGCCAAAGTAATTGCAGTTAGCGATTCCAAAGGCTCCATAATAAATCCAAAAGGACTTGACTCAAAAAAAGTCCTTGAATACAAAAATAAGACGGGTTCGGTTGTCGGATACCCGGGAAGTAAAAAAATTTCCACCGAAGAGTTGCTGACGACGAAGTGCGACGTTTTGGTTCCGGCCGCGCTGGAAAACCAGATCAACGCAAAAATAGCAAAAAACCTCAAGTGCAAGATAATTGCAGAGGCCGCAAACGGACCTACGATGCCAGAGGCAGACCCAATAATCTACAGCAAAAAGATCATGGTACTGCCAGACATTTTGGCAAATTCGGGCGGAGTATGCATCTCGTATTTGGAATGGGTGCAAAACAACATGGGTTATTATTGGTCCTTTGACGAAGTCGCAAAGAAAATGGAGGACCACATAGTACGCGGCTTCAGAGACACGTTGGCGCTATCCAAAAAACATAAAATTGACATGAGACGTGCGGCGATGGTTTTGGCAGTCGGCCGAGTTGTTGAAGCATTCAAAGCAAAAGGCCTTTGGCCGTAAAACTCTCCTTTCATTTTGTTATGCTAAAATTATGCCCATTTTACACATAGATCGTGGCAAACAGACACACGATATTTGTAATGGTTTCAATTGCAGTAATAGTGGCAACGCTTGGTTATTCGTCTCTGAGCATTGTTTTTGCAAAAGACCTGCAGTTTAGGTGGCATCAGCAGGGAAACTTTGACCTTCTTTCAACAATGTTTGGCGGAAAGCTAGTTGTGTGCAACAACTCCGACTATCCCCTGAGTTTTCACCAGTACTCGTTTAACATAGTTTATGACGGACAGAGTCTCGGCGTGTTTTCAGCGCAGGGAGTGACGACATCCCCACATACCAGTGCTGTTATTGACGGCAAGTTTTCTACAGACGACAAACGGGTAGCTCAGATTCTTTTTTCTTCCCTAGACACTGCCTTTAGTGGCAGTGACCAGGCAGCAAGGATTGATGTCAACAAAATGTCGGCAACCACCGCCCTTGACATGAAGATTATCGGCGTCATTCCATTTTCAACCACGCAGCAATATTCCGGACAAGAGTTCCTAGACATGATGAACCAAAAAACCGGCTGCGATAAACAATGACAGACATTCTAGTCATAAAAAACGCTAGTTTGGAAGGCCCAGGCACTATTGGCGATCTTTTCGAATCAGATGGTTTTAAGCTGCAGACGATATATGCAA
>CAZITM010000037.1:0-14138 GCA_964542205.1 uncultured Candidatus Nitrosotenuis sp. | reverse complement strand
TTTCTGCCGAACCTGTCACCATAAATTCCGAAAATCACCGAACCAAGTGGCCTCATTATCAGTGTGACGGTGTATGATGCAAATGTCGCAATTATGCTGAGGATGGGGTTTTCGGAGGGAAAAAACAGCTGGCTAATCGACGGGATGACTAGTAGCATGAGGACTATGTCGTATCCGTCAAGTGACCAACCAAGAAACGATCCTGCAACAATTTTTTTTTGCGCCGAAGTTAGACTCAACAAGTTATTTTGGATCAAGGTGTATTTTAGCTCTAGACTGCTACTAGCTGACCGTTATTTTGAGCTCAAGTGGCGGTGTCAGTGGCGAGGCGTCCTTGATGCTGTCCCAGACATATATCTCGGCAGTGTAGGTGCCAGGCCTTTGCGTGGACCAAGATATTGCGGGAGAAAGCGTCTGCTGTGGATTTAGCGAGGCTGAAATCCACGTGAGTTTTTGCGAAATCTTGTTTTGGTCGACAATCTGGACTATGTAGACAAATGTCTGGGATTTGTCCTGCTTGTTTGTGATGTCTGCAGATACCTGAACCTGCTGGTTGGTGTTTATGTTCTGTGATGTTGCCTCGCCAAAGGAGTTGACTAGGCGCGCGTTTTTCAGCTCAGCTCGTTGCGTGCCATCGAGCGCAAAAACAGCCTGAAGGGGCAACAAGGTTAAAAGAACAATGGCAAAAACTACTGCCTTTATCACGTTTGATTACAAAGTTGTGAGGTACTAAAGAGTTTGCTTGATAAAACCGTTGAGCCATTGCAGAAATGCTATAACTCTATTCGGTAATAATCCCAGCGCTCTGGATCAAACTTTGTGACAAACTCGGCGCTTTCGTTTTTCTCGATTCTGCGCTCTATCACATCCCTTAGCGCAAAACTTGTCAGGTATTTGTAGTTCATCGAATGCGCCTGCATCGTAAAGAGATGTCGCATCTCGCTTCCGCCCTGCAGCCCCCAGTATCCCATTTTTAGTGCAATTGGCTCCAAAAAGACTGTGTTGTGTTTGCCAAAGTTTTTGTCAATTATCTCTGATCGTAGGTTATAATTTTCGAGCGGACCTCCCTTTGCAAATCCGATTATTGGCCCGTCAGAGCTTCCAACTCGGAGAGTGTTGAGAATTGTTTTTGGGTCCAATAGCGTTTTTGCAAAATATTCCCTACCTATCTGAAGCGGAGTGGGCAGCTCGTTGTATATGTCGAGCAGTGCTTTCTGAAAACCATCGTCCTCTCTTATTCGCATTGACTCTATTTTTGGAACAAGTCTGAGATTTTCATACAGGTACTCGGACTGGATGCGTATCTCTTGTTGGCGCAGGTTCAAAAACCCGGTGACTGCGTCCATAAAGTTTTTTCTCATATCCTTTGGAAGTGCGCGAAGGACGGTATCGCACATGTCTGCTTCCTCGTTGAGAAGATCCTCAAAGTATGCAACGGCACGTCTTACTATGAATGACGGGTGCCACGCAAGCGCATGAGCATTCTTTTTTGCCATGTCCATGGCCTTTGTAAAGTCACCCAGCGCGTAACCACTGACCCTGTCTATTATCGACAAGAGCCAACCAAGACGCATATAGTATTCTTGCATCTCTATGCTATTTTTTGTGATGGGTGATCTGCTAAAACAATCGACGATTTGCTCTTCGGCGTGTTTTTTCAGAGCACCTTTCCATGGATATGTAGTTCTGAGTATGAGGGCCTTGATTATGTCAATGTCCAAATCCGCATCTTTGCACAACTCCTTGACATTCTCATCATATGAAAGGAACCTAATGACATTGTCTTCGTGTGGTTTATCGACGCTTTTTTGCGGATCAAAGTCGTGAAATAGCGCGGCCGCATACAGGTATCTGAAATCATTTGGTCTGACCTCGTTGAGGATGCTTTTCCATTTCAGCACAACCAAGGCAATATAGGTGACCTCAAGCTCATGCGTGATGTTGTGGTAGCCGTAGTAATCCTTTCCTAGGCCTTGTGACTCGAATAATTTTATCGTAAAATCCAACATCCTGGTATAACATGACTTGTCAAGGCCGCATGAGGCAGCCAAGCTGATTATCTCATTGCGAAGTGTTTGTGGGTTTGCAAACAGTTGCATTACAGAGTATCATTATGGTACAGTTTTAAAACTGTAGCTAAGTAATTAATGTAAAAATTACATCGCTTGGTATAATTCTTATCAAACTATGGTGAGAAGGCCTCCGGACTTGTCCAGTAGTGGTTCACAAGAATTTTGAAACCAATCCACTCTATCATCCATAAAAAAAGTGTTCTGGACGAATTTGTGGTGCGTGTACCCAAGAGTAAGACTCAATACGATAAATCAGGCAAAGACCAGCCATGGAAAACGACAGCGAAACATTGTCTTTGATAATGGAAAAAAGCTCGTCATTAAAATTCGAGATGAAAGTAGGCAGCTCGAAATATCCCGTAGATGCGTTTTTACTGTCTTATTCAAAGACTCCAGTTAGCAGGCCTACGACCAGGGGTGGTGTGTATTTTTCTGACAAGATGGAATTTAAGATAAAGGCGCAGGTATCGGGCGACCTACACAAAACACTCTCAAAGACAATGCTTGGGCCAAACGCCGACTTTGAAAAAATACAGTTTCTTACGACACTGGAAAAAAACGGGGACAAAAAAAACCTTGTGATCTTTGCAAATCTGATTAGCTATGTGCAGCGCGGCGGCGGCCTTGAACTAACGTTGATGGTCGTTGGCACAGATCTATCCAACTGATGCTTTGAAATATTTGTCATAGGCCTTTCTTTTTTCGTTATCGGACAGGACCTCATATGCCTTGTTTATTTCCGCAAGCATTTGCGCGGTCTTTTCATCCCTTGTCTTGTCAGGGTGGTGCTCTTTTACCAGCTGCCTGAACTTGGTCTTGATCTCGCGAGTTGTTGCATCAACTGGGACTCCAAGTATGGAATAATAGTTTGGAAGCCTGGCCTCCTGCAGCATTTTTCGGAATTCTTCTGCCTCCTTGCTTTTTTTTCTCTCGCCAAAAAACTCCTCATCGTCGGCATTCCAATCGGAATGGTATTTCTCATAGTCACGGTTTTTTTTTGATTCCAGATCGGCTTTTTCATACTCGGTCTTTCTTCGTAGGATTACATCTCTTGCTAAATACAAAAACAAGATGACAACGGCTACTGCAATTATTATCATTGCCAGCCTGACGTCGTTCACGTTATAGTATTCGGATATCTCCTCTGAGCCGCGCTGCTGCTCAGTTATTACCGCTGGCTTTGCCGTTATGTCTGACAGGGGCCCAAAAAATGAGATTCCTGCGGCAAGTGCCAGAAAAACTACGAGTTTGCGCATTTAACGTATATGTCGATTCAAAATTTTATAATCTTATGGCAGAAAAGCCAAGGTTATGCGGTTTTTTCGTGCCAGTAGCGATAGCAGGCTAGACCAACCTAAAGTCTTCTTTTACCGTATTTAGGACGATGTTGGTTATGGTCTTGTCCACGTTTGGCTTGGAGGAGAGGTTTTTTATGAACCTGCTAAGTTCGTCGCGGTTTTTGAATTTGGCAACAAGTACCGTGTCGGATTCGCCCGTTACGTCATAGACGGCGCAAACGTTCTCAAGGCTTGCAATCTCATTTTCGATTTCTACCATCTTGCCTTTTTTTGTATATATCTCAATTATTGCGGTAAGGTCATATCCAAGCTTTTCATGATCAATTATGGCAGTGTAACCCCTGACTATCTTTTCCTGCTCCATCTTTTTTATCCTGGTAAGAATTGTGACAGTTGACATGCCGAGCTTAAGTGCCAGCTGGCGCGAAGAAAGTCTCGCATCGACTAGAAGATTTTTAAGAATTTTTAGATCTGTCTTGTCTAGGATCATTATGCAATAATAAGACTTTACAAATATTAAAGGTTATTATGAATTTTTAAAAGGATTTTTAGCATCTGATGGACGCATGATAAATTCATCCACGACATAAATGATATTGTAAAATGATTGAAAGAGGATTTGACTTTAACAAGCTCTATGGAAGGGTTGTAAGGTATTATCTGAGCAAGCGCCATTACACAAAAGAAAAGGCCAACCTGATAGCGCAAAAAGTTGTCCAAAAGGAGCTGAACCGGCGAACATGCCAGAACTCCAAATGTGGCCATCTGCTATACGATCACATGCGAAACTATGAGTCTTGCCTTGTCGACAAGTGCGAATGCGGCAAATTCCTCAAGGCCTGAACCAGCCGTGTTTTTTTGAAACAACCCCTAGAAAATCACAATACTGGGCATCCACCTGATAAAACATGAATGACCTCATACAAAAAGGTAAGGCACTGCTCCTAGAAGGAGATTTTGAGCAGGCGCTGGCATATTTTGAGCAGGCCATGTTATTAGACCAGAAAAACGCAGAGGTATGGAACCTAAAGGGCGCAGCGCTCCGGAGCATGGGTAGATACGACGAGGCGCTGGAGTGCTTTAGCAAGGCGCTTGAACTGGATCCGGCAGACAAGTCTGCATCCTGAGATATTGCGGTATGGTGTGCTGTACAATAACAAAAGGCTAATTATCTTCGCAGTAAAACGTTTTTCTAAACGGCAAATTGAACAACATTGAAAAAATCTTGGTAAGGGCATCGGATTTGTGCGAGTATGGGAATTATAGGCAGGCAATAACTCTTTACAACCAAGTGTTGCGGACAAGGCCTGATAATGTAGATGCGTTAATTGACAAGGGCGTCGCACTACAAAATCTCGGGAGACTCAAGCAAGCACTGGCATGTTTTCAAAAGGCACTGAGTGCCGAACCAAAAAACATCACCGCCCTGATAAACAAAGGCTCCGTTCTGCACAGTCTTGGCAAATTCGATGATGCGATATCATGCTATGATGCGGCACTATTGATTGACAAGAGGTCCGCAATGGCGCTGGCTTACAAGGGCCTCTCACTTGGAGAGCAGGGGTTGATAAAAGAAGCACTGCAGTATTTCAAAAAGGCACTAAGAATAGACAAAAATTATGACCTGGCCATAATGAGCATGGATGTGGCAAAAAAAATACTAAAGGAAAATCTGCAAGATAAAAAGGCCCAACTTTAGAATACACTCACATCGCCTGGGGCCGGCTCGCGCTTTTGGTTTTTGTGATAGCTAACAAAATCACCGTGGTCTTTTTCCTGGTGCTCCCTTAGCTTTTCTATGGTCTCAAAGGTGTAGTTACAAAGATAGCACTTTGGCTTGTACTCGTCTACTAGTGGTAGCACCATGTCTGTATGTAGCAGAGCCGTTATTTCATAATTTTGAAACATTATTGCTATGTCTCTAGCAAAAACATCCACAATCTTAAATATACGCCAACCTTGCTTGTAAAACATGCAAAAACTAGGAGTCCTAGCTTCTGCGCTTTTGGTTGCAGCGGCGCTGGTAGGTCCAGTCGGATTTTCATTTGCACAAGAGTCCGGGGCAAACGCTATGTCAACTGAGACAAGCACCAACTCTGACGATGCAAAGGAAACTAGCTCAGAAACTGCTACAGCCCCCGTCCAAGAAAAGAAGATGACTGACGAGGAGAGAATCAAGGCGCAACTAGAGGAAAGAAAAGCAAAGCTCAAAGCCAAAGTAGACGAACGAGTAAAAGCGATCAAGGAAAGGTCCCTAAAACAATCTGACAAATGGGACAACAAACTTGCAGAGCGAACAAAGAAGCTTGAGGAAAAACACGTCCAAAAGGCAGCAATGCTCAAAGAAAAAGAAACCAAAATAAAAGAACAGATGGAAAAAAAGAAGGCAATGCTGGATGAAAGGTTGGCAAAGAAAAAGACCAGCTTAGAAGACAGGATTAGCGACGCAAAAGCAAAATTTGACAAAAAGATGGCAGACAAGCTTGCAAAATTCAACGCCAAAGTCAAACTAAAGTCCAAAACAGTACCGCCAGCACCAACGGAATCGCCAGAGGAACCACCCACAGATACTACAAAATCTGACACCAAATCTTCAAACACCGAGAGTGGATCTGAATCTGCAAGTTCCGGCTCGAACTCTACGCAAGCCAGCTGAGCGAATCAGTCCGGCAGTTAAACTCCTTTTATTTCAAATATGATTTTATATCGAGACATGCAATTGGAAAATGTTGAATAAAACAGCAATTCTTTTGTCGGTCTTTCTTTTGGCCTCCGTAACAATTGTATCATATGGTGAGGCATTTGCCCAACAATCAAAGCCAGTAAAGCAAAGCACATCTAAAAAGATTAGTGAGTTTGAGGCAGAGCAGCAAGCCAAACTGAAAAAACTTGAAGAAAGGAAAATGGCGGAACTAGCCGCAATAGAGGCAAAGAAAAAGGAAGCCATTGAGAAGAAAAAAAAGATGCAAGAAGAGTTGGAGGCGCAAAAAAGGATGCAGGCAGAAAAAGAAGAGGCAAAACGCCAGGAAAAAATCCAAAAACGCCAGGATCGACTGTCGGAGATAAATGAAATGAAGGAAAAAACAAAGCAACAGCTATATGAGATGGCCTTAAAGAGGCAGCAAGAAATAGCAGAACAAAAACAATCAAACACAAAAGACGACATTAAAAAAAGGCAAAAAGAAATCGAGTCGGCTGCAAGAACGGAAAAAAACAAAGCCATTGCACTGCAAAAACAAATACAAAAAGAGCTGGCAGAAAAACAAAGGGAGGCAAAAAACCTGCTCAAAGAGGAAAGAAAGTTAGTTGAGCAAAAAGCAGCCAAGTCTGCACTTCAAACCGAAGAGCAGAAAGCCCAAAAAGCAAAACAAGCACTGGAGCAAAAAAGCAAAAAATCTACAAAAACACTGACAAACTAAACCAGTTTTAATCAAACGTCCGGTTGTGTAAAATCATGCCGCATTATTTTTATATCGAACACTTGGTTTGTCAAGTATGCAAAAACTAGGGATCCTAGCTTCAGTACTTCTTTTGGCCTCCGTAATGGCCGGCCCGATCGGATTATCCCATGCACAAACGGTTGATACCAGCAAGGCATCAAAGACAAAGCATGAGGAAATGCGATCCATGGAAGAACAAAAAAAGGCTGAGAGGTTGGAAATGCAGATAAAAAAGGCACAAGATGTCCGAGAAAAAATGAACGCCAAGAAAATGGCCGCAGCAGCAGAAACTGCTAAAATGATCGAAGAACGAAACAAAATGATCCAAAAGGATCAGATTCCGCGAAGCGCAGACTATATCGCTAAACTAAAGGAAGCGGCAAAAGAGCAGATCGAGGCAAGAAAAGCAGCAGGCGGTCCAAGCAAGGTGCAAAAGGCACTGGAAGAAGACAGAGCAGCATTTGCAAAAAAAGTTGCAGAGCACAAAATGAATCTCAAAACAGCACCTGACAAAGACCACAAATACACCAAAGACGACAAACGCGGCCGCGACAAGGTGCTAAAACAACTCGGTGCAGATGACCAATACTCAAAAGAGTCTGAACTAAAGAAACAAGACAAAAAGGCTATCTCCGAAAGAGACCAAAAAGCCGCACAAATACACTACAACCGTAAATAGGCAAATCCGAAATCGATTCTGTCTATCCGGTTTAGTTTTTATTATATTTCGAGTTGTTCAAATCGTGTTACGTGAACTAGTCAACGAATCGCAGGCAGTAGAGCGGGCACTGGCAGGCGAGACCATTTCGTACAAGGACGGCCTTGATCTCTTGCAAAACGACAACCTCTTTGTGGTTGGCGCAACTGCCGACCTTGTAAGAAAAAAATTGGTGGGTGACACCGTGACATTCGCTGCATCATATTACATGAACTATACAAATCTGTGCGTTGCAAGCTGCCAGATGTGTGCTTTCTATCGAAAAGGAAATGAAGCAGATGCATACACACTGACACCGGAGCAAATAGAGCAGCGAGTGGCCGCAGCAAAAAGCCTTGGCGCAACCGAGGTACACATCGTAGGCGGGTTTCATCCAAAACTGCAGCTGGATTATTATGAAAACATGATGAAGATAATCAAAAAGAACCACCCAGAGCTTACCATAAAGGCGTTTACCGCTGCAGAGATTTACTATCTGTCAAAGCTAACCAAGAACTCGGTAAAGGAGATACTTCTGAGGCTCAAAGAAGCTGGGCTAGATTCCATGCCTGGCGGGGGCGCAGAGTTGTTCCATCCGGAGATTCGAAACCAGATAGTTCGCGGCAAGTGCTCAGGTCAGGAATGGCTTGATACAATAGAGCAGGCCCACAAGCTAGGAATCAAAAGCAACGCAACAATGCTTTATGGGCACATCGAAAAACCAGAGCACATAATAGATCACCTCATCAAGATACGGGAGCTCCAAAAAAAGACAGGTGGATTTATCACGTTTATCCCACTCAAATTCAGCCTCGACAACACAGAGCTTGAACAAAAAAACCTGGTAAAGCACGAATGCTCATCGGTTTATGATCTGAGGATAATTGCCACATCGCGATTGATGCTGGCAGGTGCGCTCAACAACATTTCAGTGTACTGGGTGGCGTTTGGCAAAAAGCTTGCACAGGTGGCACTCTCAAATGGCGGAAGCGACCTTGTGGGGACTGCGTTTTCCGAGGAGATCTACAGAGCAGCTGGCAAGCCCAGCAATTCGTCAATAACAGAGCTTGCCACGATGGTAAAAGAAATCGGTAGAATGCCAGTTCAGCGCGACACCTTCTTTAGGACGCTACGAACTTTCTGATAGGTGCTTGTCGACGGACTGGACCTTTTGCCGCATGGATTGGGTCTTGTCAGTTCTAGAGTCTATTTTAAGCAGCGCCTCGACGCGCTTTACGCCGAGTCTGTGAACCGCCTCTATTGCGGCACTTGACGCTGCAAAGATTCTTTTGATATCGTCCGATTCTAAAATAGTGCCCATCGGCGTAATTTTGTACCTGATGTCCTTGAACTCTTTTATCGCTTCTACTGCCTTTGCTATGTAGAAGCTAATGCTTGTCGTATCCGTGCCGACCGGATAGATGCTTATCTCTGCGTGGACCAACTGGTTTTGTGTAGATGAATTTGATTAAAGCCTTTACTCGGCGGGCTTTATTTCGATTGGCTTTGCGCCGCCCTTTTTTCTCCTTGCGCCAAAACTGATCAAAATTAGCAAAAATCCTATTCCTACCAGTAACCCTGCGAGATTGGAAAGGTCGCGGTTTTGCTGCTGTCTTTGGACCAGATCAAACACCTCTTCTTCCGTCATGCCGGCAACGCCTAGTGGTACAGTTAAGCTCAGATAGGCAAGGAATACAAGGCCGGTTGCCATCATTGCAAGACCGCCACCAAGTATCTTTTTGTCAACTAGTACCATGACACCATTAGCACAATCTGGATTATAAATGCAAACACTTGTTAAGAAACAACTTTCACTGCAACCGGTTTTGAAACGTTTGTTTAGTTTTCGGCTTTCATTTGAACACATTTGCAGGTTGTGGCTGATCACATTTATCTTGCAAAATTACGAAGTGTAACTGAGCTAACACTTCTTGTAATGCGAAGGTGGTATGTATTACAAGAAAAATGCTGTGACCTGTTCCAAGCAGAAGGTGTTAGCTCCATCCTATCTCATCGCTGATCTTTATCTCAAAGTCAGGCACTAGTCCGTTTGCTTTTGCCATCTCAAAAAAATGTCGTATTGACTTTTCGCCTGCATGTCCCATCTCGACTGTAATGTCGTTTACATACATTTTAACAAATTTTTCGATGAGGCTTGCATCTTTTCCACGACTATATTCCATTGCGTATTCCAGCGCTTCTTTTTGGTGTTCAAGGCCATACCTTATAGAGTCCTGCAGGTACTTGTCAAATTTCTGAATCGTTGTTTTGTCAAATCTGTCGCTCATGACATTGGTCCCAAGCGGGACTGGAAGGCCGTTTGTAGAATCGTGCCACCATTTTCCGACATCGAGTGCCATGTGGAGCCCTTCCTGAACATACGACAGCTGTGTCTCATGGATTACGAGGCCTGCATCAACAATTCCGTCTTTTACTGCAGCAGGAATGTCGCTAAACTTCATCTCTACATAGTCGAACTTTCCAATCATTAGCTGAAGAAGCAAAAACGCCGACGTCATCTTGCCGGGCACTGCTATCTTTGAGCGTAGTATCTGCTCTTGCGTGATGTCCTGCCTTGCTATTACAATTGGGCCGTAGCCCATACCAAAACTTCCACCACTTCGAAGTATGGTATAGTGTGGAAGATACGCACATGCATGGACAGACACTGCAGTTACGTCAAGCTCGTCGTGAAGTGCTCGCTTGTTTAGCTCTTCAATGTCTGCAATAACGTGCTGTATGGTAAAATCGTCTGACGGTACCTTGCCTGTGAGCATTCCGTAAAACATGAAAGCGTCGTCAGAGTCTGGTGTGTGTCCTACCGTTATTTTCATTATTTGCGCTTGCGGCCTTGGTAATAATAATGTGAAGCCAATTCAGACTATACGTCGGCATTAAGAACTTAAATCGCAAATACAAACCAAAATCGTTGGGCACAATAGACGCATTTGAGCGGGACATCTTCCTGCAGCTAGAGTTTTTAAAAAAAGTCAAACTGCAAAGGCCACTCTCGGCACAACTGCAAAAAAAGTCAGTGTTTTGCGGAACTGGCGACTCGTTTGCGGCTGCTTTGCTTGCGGAGGTTTTTTCGGATTACCGGGCAAGGGCTGCGGATCCGCATGATCTGGCAAAAAACAAAAGCCTCCAAGAAAAGCAGGCCTATTTCGTGTCTATTTCTGGCAATACGATATCAAATGTCAGGGCAGCACGTCTTGTAAAAAATACAGTGGCAATAACTAGGAATCGTGCCAGCCGGCTGGCAAAGGCCTGTCGGCATGTCATATGTCTGGATTATGTGGACTCGGGGGTTCTGACCTGTGGAAGCATTGGGTTTGTTGCAAGCATGCTTACGTGCATATCGCTTGTCAAAAAAATAAAACTCAAAAAGACGGGGCGGCTCCTTGCGGCGGCAAAAGCCCAATCAAAAATTGTGCTGAAAAACAAAGTCTACGTGCTTGGCAGCCAGTACACATATCCGCTTGCGATGTATGCGGCGGCAAAAATGTACGAGGCGCTTGGCACAGACGCACACTATGAGAGAACAGAGCAGTTCTCGCACATGGGACTTTTTTCTGCAAAAAAAGGAGACACCGTCATGATATATGAGGAAAAAAATCCCTACACAAAACAGCTACACTCTAATCTGAAAAGGCTAGGCCTGCACGTCTACAACCCATCCATTGTCTCAAAAAGCAAAATTGATCAGGTGTTGTTCTATGCGTTTATCTCGCAGCTTGTGGCGCTAAACAATGCAAAAACAAGAGGCCTCTCGGAATGTCACTTTGTCACGAGCAAGAAAATCCGAAACGCCAGCTCTGATATGATCTACTAGATTTTTTCAAAAATTCTGACAAATCTTCTGAAAGATTTAATACCCCTCCAAAAAGGATTTCAATCAAACATGAAGTTCAAGGCAACAGAGCAGATCCTAAAAATAATCAAAAACAAGGACAACATCCGCAACTTTGGGGTGATTGCGCACGTTGATCACGGAAAGACGACTATGAGTGACAACCTCCTTGGCTATGCTGGAATCATCTCGCCCCAAGCTGCGGGACGCGCACTTGCACTTGACTCGATGAAGCTTGAGCAAGACAGGCAGATGACAATCGTTCAGGCAAACGTGACACTGCTCTTTGAAAAGGCAGGCCGAGAATACGTCATAAACATGATAGATACCCCAGGACACATTGACTTTACTGGGCGTGTGACGCGAAGCCTCAGGGCAATCGACGGCGCAGTCGTAGTATCGGACTCTGTGGAGGGAATCATGACGCAGACAGAGACCGTCACAAGGCAGGCACTCGAAGAAAGGGTAAGGCCTGTTTTGTACATCAATAAAATCGACCGACTCATAAAGGAGCTGAGACTGACTCCTGAAAAAATGCAGGAATGGCTTGCAAACATTATCACCACATTTAACGGCTTAATCGATACCTATGCCGAGCCTGAATACCGGGACAAGTGGAAGGTCTCCATCCAGGACGGCTCTGTGTCGTTTGGATCTGCAAAGGACAGGTGGGGCTTTAACATTGATATCATGAAGGAAAAAGGGATCTCATTTAAGGACATTTATGCGGCATACCAGGACGGCGGAAACGTAGATGAGCTTGCAAAAAAGGCACCACTGGCAGAAGCGGTACTTGGAATGGTGGTAAAGCACCACCCGCCACCACACGTTGCGCAAAAATACAGGATTCCAAAAATCTGGAAAGGTGACTTGGAATCAGATATAGGAAAGGCGATTTTAAACTGCGACGACAACGGTCCAGCAGTAATGATGATTGTAAACATGGCAATGGATCCGGCAGCAGGACCTGTCGCAATTGGAAGACTGTTTTCAGGGACACTAAAGGACGGACAGTCCGTGTATCTGATCGACACAAAACGAGAAGGCAAGATCCAGTCTGTCAACTTTTTCATGGGGAGCCAAAGAGAGATGGTAGGTGAGCTTGGTGCCGGTAACATTCCGGCGTTGCTGGGCCTGACGGAAGCCAGGGCCGGCCAGACCCTTTCGTCAGTAAAGGACGTTGCAATTTTTGAGGGAATCAAGTATGTCTCAGAGCCGGTGGTGCAGATTGCAGTGGAGGCAAAACATCCAAAGGACCTGCCAAAGCTTGTAGAGGCGTTACGAAGACTAACCATCGAGGATCCGAACCTCGTAGTAAAAATCAACGAGGAAAGCGGCGAGACGGTCATTGCAGGAATGGGCGTTTTGCACCTGGAAATTGCGACGTCGCTTATTGCTGATGCCGGAGTCCAAATAGTCACGTCGCCGCCGCTCATCAACTATCGCGAGACAATCCAGGGCGCATCCGATGTCGTCATGTCAAAATCGCCAAACAGGCATAACAAAATATTCATGAAGGTAGAACCGCTAGAGCCGGAAATCGCAGAGATGGTGCGCAGCGGGCAGCTCTCAGAGATGAAGGACAAAAAAGAGATGGCCGCCATTCTGCGGGCAAAGGGATGGGACTCTGACGTCGCAAAAAACGTGATGCGGTTCGATCCCCGGGGAAATGTTTTGATAAACGGCACAAAAGGCGTCCAGTTCATCCAGGAATCGTCAGACTCTATTTTGTCTGGGTTTGAGGAAGTAATGAAGGAAGGACCTCTTGCAAAAGAACAGGTGCGAAACTGCAAGTTTACATTTACACATTTTGTGCCACACGAGGACCCTGCACACAGGGGACTGTCACAGCTTAGCCCTGCAGCAAGACGCGCATGCATGGGTGCGATGCTAAAGGCCCAGCCCATTCTGCTAGAGCCGATGCTTGGAATCGAGGTACGCGTCCCGCAAGACATGATTGGAAACGTCGCAACTGTTCTTTCAGGAAAGCGCGGAAAGGTACTAGATATGCAGCAAAAAGGCGTCACTAGCATCGTTATCGGCGAGATACCTGCATCTGAGACGTTTGATCTGTCAGAGGAGATGAGAGGGCAAACCGCAGGAAAAGCAATGTGGAACACCCATTTCAAAGCATGGACTCCGATGCCAAAGTCTATCCAAGCGACACTTATTGCTGAAATTAGAAAGAGAAAGGGACTTGCACCAGAGCCGCCGACTGCCGACGAATTTATCGACAAAGAGTAAAAATAGAAATCCCCCGAATCGTGCGTAAAAATCTGACACTTGTCGTAATGCTTTTTGTTTTAGAATACGTATAGAAAATGTGACTGATCCATTTGATCAATTATTGAAAATCTGGGAACAGACAACAAATGATCATGTCGCATATTTGGACAAAGCAAAAACACTTTCGATTCTTGAAATACACCAATATGTAGTTAAAATTGCAAATCAAATAATCCAGTTTGATGAACTAACCAAAGACCTCAAGGCATCATATCCTGCAGGTGAGACTACATTACTTACGGCAAAATACAAGAACAAATACGAACTGTATCGATTTTTGGCATCTGTACTTTTTGATTTGTGTAACAGCATAATAGCTGGAATTGACAAAATTGAGTCTAAAAAACCACGGCTAGATTCTGACATTAAATCAGAAATTGCACATCAAGTTCGGATACAAGTTGCCAAAGCATTAAGGAAAAAACATGACACTAAAAGGGCACAAAAACCAAGCCAAGTCATTATGGCAGTAATTTGAGAACCTCAAAATAAATA
>CAZITM010000036.1:0-14257 GCA_964542205.1 uncultured Candidatus Nitrosotenuis sp. | reverse complement strand
ATTCTATTAGACCACTCCGATCTAATATCTGATCGCACATTAGGAGTAATGCAGGAGGTTTACATTGGCCAGGACTAGGAGGGCCAACCGTTATTGCATTGACTGTGGCAGTAGGCTGACCTACTACCCACGCCTTTCAAACCCAAAGGCGCCAAACGAACACCGTGTTTTGGTGTATGCGTGTCCAGACTGCACCAAGGACTTTGAAAAACCAAAACTGCTTTCGATTAGAAGGAATCAGGTAGAGGATCCGCTAGAAACTGTCGAGATTGCCATAGTTCAGACACGAGAAAAAATTCCAAATACTGCATAGTATTACGACTATGTTTTACTGGACAAATTAAATAATCTATAAAAATAAAGAATCATCATGGTAAAAAAGACTGCCCGCTATGTAGATGGGTTTGTCTTGCCTGTTCCAAAACGCAAAATTGATGCATATCGCCGATTAGCACAAAAAGCAGGCAAAATCTGGAAAGAACATGGTGCCTTGGAATTTCGAGAATGCGTGGCAGACGACATGAGGGCAAAATTTGCTATGCCATTTCCACAAAAAATCAAGCTCAAGCCTGGAGAAACAGTATTCTTTTCATGGATAACGTTCAAGTCGCGCGCCCACCGTGACCGCGTAAATGCTAAGGTGATGAGTGACCCAAGACTGTCTAAAATGGATATGGATTCTATGCCTTTTGATCATAAACGTATGCTTTACGGCGGCTTTAAGATCCTAGTGGATGCCTAGGCTTTCATATTTTTGGCATAGTTTTATCAAAAAAGACCCCCCATTTTTGTACAAAACTAGGGTAACAACGACAAGTCACACGTACAAATTCTAGCTGTGCTACTGGGGTACGCCAGACCAAAATGACCCAAGTCACTTGATGTGGTATTTTTTACCCAAAAAGCCAGTTTTGACGGGGGTTTAGCTTTTATTCGTGGCAAAAATAGTTTAGGCATCTTTAGCTGGGTAATGGGGGTGTTTTGGTACTTGGCCGCAATAGATACGAACAAACGTTAAACCCCCACCAAAAATCGGCATTTTTGGAAAAATCACTTTATTCGAAAACCGGGGTTGTCTGGGAGGGGGTTTAGCTTTTACGAATGGAACCAAATTGTGCCATATTTTTGCGAATTTGTTGGATTTTTGAAGGAGGCAAAAGCATCGATCTAAAATGTGGCATTCTGGGCTATTCTCCGTATATGGATTTCATCATTCTGACCATATCTTCTTTTGGCAGCTGGCCCATGATGTTATAGACCTCGTCATCTGTGCATAACCTCAGCAAATTCCCATCAGCATTCTCGAATTTAGAAGAATCTACAAAAATCGTGATATTTCCATTGATTGGCTCTGCCGGCTCTTGGTTGTTAATACAGTCTCGCTTGGCATCGCCCATGAGGTAATGATTAATCACAATCCCGCCTTTTTGGAAATACTCTGCCCTCTTTTTGTAATGGGTGAGAAATTCCAGATTTTCGTCCAAAATTCCGGAATTGTCGTATCCTATGAGCACCTCGTTTGTTGTCACCATGGCAGTGCATCCGTATTTGTACCCACTTGGCAGGTAACTAGGAAACTTTAGCTCAATTCCGCTGTGAGAATAAACAGATTTTGCCTCACTCATGCTCATGCAATGATCAGGTCTTTTGATTAGAACAGAGCCGTGCAAATCAAAGGGCTGGATGACATATACATACGGTACATTTCCACCAGCATAATGGTTTCTAAAGTAATAGGTAAGTGACATATGTGGTGGAATGGTGTAGGTGTCTGGAGAATAACCATCATCTTTTTTCGGCTTTAGCATGGTAAAAACAAGTCTGACGTCCTCATCCAGCTGATTGTTGAATACAGTTGTATCGTTAAAATCGAGATAATCTACAATGTCTGCATTGGATAGGATTGGTTTGCCTAGCTCGTTTTTTGTTATGTTGATTTGGTTATAGTTTTCGTACGGCGGAATCATGGGCGCAAAGTCTAGCTGAAAGAGATATTGCTCTCCACCGTACTCAAAAAAACAATTGTATTGAATAATAGAGTACGCCAAGTCAGTAGATAACTTACCATGTATGTCAGCCGGTTCAACTATTTTTTCTCTAAAACTATACAAATTAAGATAGTTTATGGCTTCTTGCGGAGATATCTCAAAACGAGCTCCTTGTAACTGAAATCCTACCCCATAAGACGGGTCATACGCAGAATCTTCTGTCCTTTCCGCATTCTTCAACGAGTATACAAACTGTTCTGAAAAGCGTTGCTCATAGGTTCCATCTGATACCTCAAAGCACGTCCTAGATGCATCAAACTTGGCCGACTTGCTGATAACGACATCCACATTTCTGCTGACAAGATGCGCGTATTTCGGATCATAACCCTGGGTTTCTGTATGGATTGGATTTTCCGTAATGGAGATGATGGTCACCAATAATGACAGAGAACCTACGGCCGCGATCAGCTTATATTCAAATGGTTTCATGTTGCGTTTAAATCCTCTTACTTGAAAAATTCTTCTAAACATCTCTCCTATTCGATTACCACTGGTATCATACTTGAATGTAGGGCACGTCTAAAAAATGCATATTTCTAAATTCGAATTTTGAAATATTGAAAAAAGATCAATTAATTAAACAGGAACCAAATTACCGATCAATGGCTGGTAAAATACTTGGTCTAGTTGCAATAAGTGTCTTATTGTCTACTATATTGATCATGGCACTCTCATCCGATCAGGATGCGGAGGCAAAGCCTTCAAAACAATCACCAAAGCACAAGTTCAGCAAGTGGGCAAAAAACAAAGTCTGCGGTGACCAACTGTGTGATGGTATGACAATCTACAAAGCAAAGCAAAAGATCGGCACGGGATCTCCTCACAAGTAATCCCGTCCTTAACTTTTATTATTTCAAAATTCGAATTTAGAAATATGTTATTTTAAGACAGCAAAATAAATTAAAGAATTATGGTTTGATTTAACTCGAAAAGCCCCTGATGACGTGTTCGCCTTTTCTCAAGCCAATCGTGGTATCGTTGATTGAACAAAGCTCGACACCGCATATCTTGGAGGGAACCCGATTCTTTTTCCAGGTACCTACATCCTTTAGATACTTGCCCTTGGCCTTTATGGCCTCGGCGTCAGGCAACATTTCTAATGCAGCCACAACAGTTCCAGCAAGTAATATTGCCACAGAAAATATTGCAGCAGACATGAGTTTATTCATAATAATAATATGTCGAATCTGTGTTATTAAACCAATCTAAGAATGAAAATTATGATCTTGGATCGCAACTTGTGATTCAATTCTCCAAATTGCAGGCAGTTTTTCTGTTTTTTCAATTATTGCTAAGAAGGTAAGATCTATTTTTTCCTGCAGCATGACAGAAAAATCATATCCTATCTTTGTTGCATATGCAGACAGATCTTTTAAGTTTTTGAGATCGCGACATTCAATCCTTATTCGCTTGCCGAGTGCCCAGTCTTCCAGTCATCTGATGGATCTCGGTGTCGTCGTATGGGATCTGATTGAAGCATGGCGAGCTACTGCACGAGTCCTATCTTTTTTGTCATTTGCTTGGTTTTTTGCGAGTAAAACACACGCATGCATCGGTGAGACATGCCTAGCAATTCAACTTTTTGTTAATTCTAGTTTATCATGATTCTATTAAGAAATGGGGGCATAGTTGCAACGTGGAAGAGCTCCATCTAAGACTACCAGTGTCAAAAAAGCCTACCGAGACGCAACTTCGAGCTATCGAGGACTGTTTTAAGGAAATTCCAATAGAGGAGATTCTAATGGGCTTAAAATTTGCGAAAAACCGCTGGTCGGCAAAGGATGCCGGCGTCCTCAAAGTCGGCCGCAAAAGCATAATACAAAAAGAGGTCCATTCTGTTACAAATGAGCAGGCCCAATGGCGGCTGAAAAACTGGAAAATGATGATTTCAAACTACCGAAGACGCGGCTATAGCTACCCAACAATATCGCGCATCAAAAAAATTTTAGTGGAAAAAAGCAAAAAGAAATCTAAATGATTGATTCTCTTCTTTGAGCAACACTGGCAGGAATGCTAGATGGTGGCTCTGGAATGTTTGCTCTGGTCTGGCCTTCGATCACTGCTGCCGCCTCCTCAAGAATTGCGAGCGTGTCTGCGTTAGGACTGTATGTCGTCATTGCAGAGCTTGCATTGCTCATAGACGATCCGTTTAGTACATCCCCTAGCACTTGTGAAAGGTTCTGCATAGACGATGTCGCTTCTGGCATTATTCCGCTAAGCGAGGCACCAAGTCCTTTGATTACCGACATGCATGGACTCAATGTCACTACGATGTCGCCAAGCTCTGATACGGTGTTTAGTCTAAGCTGGATCTGTTCTAGTGCAAGTTTTGCGCTATTTACCATGTTGTGCATTTTTCTTATTTCTAAAAGCTCGTTTGCATACGCTTTCGCATGTGCATGATTGTTTGATTTTTGGGCGCTGACTATTTTGTTGAAAATGTAATCGTTTTTCTGCTTTATTTTTATCGCAATTGAATCAAGCTTTGCAATTTGTAGTTGAAGGTTCTTTTGCGCTACGTCAATTTTGTTCTTGAGCGGAACATCTGGCCTTACTCTGTCGAGTATCTTTTGTGAGAGGTTATCTGACCGTCCCACATCACTCCATTTGTCGCTCAGTGATCCCATCGTCCATATCTGCTAGAAAAATTAGTTTTAAACTAGTTTGTAACCAAGACACCTGTCACTGGGGTGACAAGGCCATGCGGTTACACGATTTTAGCCAAAGGTAAATGTGTATATCTCAAAACCGGGGTTTTTTACACTGATCTGCAGGGTGTGTGGTCCTGACTCTTCCGTTCTGACAAGATTATAAAGCGTCGCCTTGTCTATCATCACTTTTCCGTTCTGTGTTACGTCGGCACCAGCATGTTCCGAAATCGGACTTCCGTCAAGAAATATCTCGAGTTCAGATTTTCCTGCGGCAACTATGTTCACCTCTTTTGCAAAATATTGGAGAACTATGTTTCCAGCATTGGATGTGAGTACCATCCTGTCTGCAAGATTTTGCCAAGTGCCCTCCAGATAAAAAAAGTTTCTCTCTAATGTTTTTGGAATTGTATATGTGACGGTTTTTTCTGGCTGGAACCCTTCTTTGCTGCCAAGTTGGTTTCTGCCATATGCAAAATCATATCCAAAATACAATTCAGGGGTCCTTGAGCCATGCTCAAACTCTTCGATGTCTACCAACGTCTGCGCCGTTGCAATGTTTAGACCAAGACTTGCCGCCCTCTCTGCCAAAAGATCTTGGATGATTTTTTCTGTTTCTTCATAGCTGCCTTCGCCTATGTGGTCATATCTGATGTATCCTTCATGATCTGCAATGTATTTTCTTGGCCAGTATCTATTCTCAAAGGCGTCCCAGATTTCTTTGTCGTTATCAAGTATTACGGGATATTTTATGCCAAACTTTTCTGATGCAAGTCGTACATTGTTGATGTTTTTTTCAAATTCAAATTCTGGCGAGTGAACGCCTATTATCAAAAGGCCTTGGTCCGCGTATTTCTCATTCCAAGCTACGATATACGGAAGGGTTCGCTGGCAGTTTATGCAACTGTATGTCCAGATGTCGTAGAGGACTACCTTGTCTTTGATCTGTTCTTGTAGTTTTTGAGGGTCTGTATTGATGTATCCGGAGATTCCCACAAGTGCTGGAGCTTTTTTGAATCGACTCTTGTCGATGTTAGGCAAGTCTGAGCCTCTCTGCATTATCTGCGCCTTTGAGTTGTCTTCCTGGACTATCTTCGCTTCAAGTGAGTCAAAATATAGGCTGATGCCTGCGATGCCGCCTGCAATTATCGCTCCCATGATCATTGCCGTCTTTATCTCCGTTCTCATGTAGTCACCCAAGTAGCAGGTTGTTTAGTAGTGGAAAACTCGCAATCGTTGCAAGCTGGTTTGTCAGAACCAAAACTCCAAGCAATATGATAAAGCCACCCATAATCACGGAATAATACTTTAGGTGCTTGCTTAATGACCTAATGACGCATGTCATTCTTGAAAAGAACACTCCCATCAGGATGAACGGTATTCCAAGTCCGAGCGAATACGCAAGCAGTAGCGTAAACGACTGTCCTGGTGTCGTGGCAGCTAACGTAAGAATGCTTCCTAGAATTGGCCCGATGCAGGGAGTCCAACATGTGGCAAATGCCAGGCCAAACACAAAGGATAGCGGATAGCTTGCCTTGCTTCCCTTTGGAAGAAATTTTCTCTCAAAATTCAGCTTTGCTATTCTTGTCGATAGTAGCATAAATGCGCCAAATCCTATTATGATGATTCCGCCTGCTTGGTTAAAGCTGGAAGTCAAGCTATTTGCGCTGCTTGCAAGGACGCTGTTCAAAATTATGCCAAATACAGAAAACACAACGGAAAACCCAAGAACAAAAAATATTGTATTTAATAAAACATTGAGTCTGTTTGAAAGCAGGTTGATAGATCCATTGTTTCGCTGAAGTTCAGTTATGGTAGTTCCAGAAATGTATGCCAAAAATGCAGGGATCACTGGTAAAATGCACGGCGCAAGAAACGACCCAAGGCCAGCTAGCGCCGCCACTGCGATTGTTATCTCCGCCATGCCAATAGGTCTTGATTTTTTTATTTAATCATTGTTCCAATTTTTTTCCAATTTGACATGCTTTTTATCTGACTGTTCTCTGGATAAATCGTGAACAAGAGATTCGTAATTGTCGGCATAATACTTGGAATCCTAGTCGCAATCGCATTCTACGTAGGCTCGCCCATATTTCTAGGATTGGGATGATCACAGAATTCTGAACCTTTTTCCAGCCTTTTCAAAAACATCGAGTGCGTAATCGAGATGGCCTTTTGAGAGCCATGCTGTGACAGAAACTCTTATCCTTGCGCTGTTTTTTGCCACCGTTGGATATCTTATCGGCTGCGCAAAAACGCCGTGATTATACAGAAATTTGCCAAACTCGAGTGCTTTTTTTTCGTTTCCTATTATTATCGGAATTATGTGCGTCTGTGATCTTATGTCGTAACCGATCTTCCTCAATCCGCCAGAAATATGGGCAACGTTCTGGCCTAGCCTTTTTCTCCTTTCCTCTCTGTTTTGGCCTAGCCTTTGCAGTGTGACTTCAACTAGAAACGAGGGAAGTGCGGATGTATAGATGAAAGATCTGGCCTTGTTTATGCACAAATCTATAACTGATCCTGTGGATGCTACATACCCGCCAAATGAGCCCAAGCCCTTGCTAAGGCTGCTGATGTATACATCAACTTTTTTTTCAACACCGAAATGGTTTGCAGACCCCCTGCCGTCACTTCCCATGACAAAATCGCCATGGGCATCATCTAAGATCAGCACGGCATTGTATTTTTCTGCTATTTCTGAAATCTGTTTGAGATCTGCGAGATCTCCATCCATACTGAAAATTCCTTCGGTAGCGACGAACTTGGTAGCTTTTTTGCAAGTCTTCATCTTTTTTGTCAAATCATCCAAGTTGTTGTGTTTGTAGACAAGAGTCTTTGCGCCACTTAGCCTGCACGCCTCAATTATGCTTGCGTGATTCAGCTCATCGCTGAGTATGACGTCGCCGTTTTTTGCTAATGCTGGTATGGCCCCAAGATTTGCCATGTACCCTGTTGGAAAAACCAGCGACGACTCTTGAGATTTGTGCGCCGCAAGTCTTTTTTCAAGCTTTGTAAAGGAAAGGTCATTACCAGAAACAAGCCTTGAGCTTGACTGAAACTGTTTCTGGGAGATCTTCGCCTTAGATAATCCCAGATAGTCGTTTGAGCAGAGGTTCAACAATTTTTTTGTGCCTATTGTTATGTTTGGACCATTTATGGTACTAGGGCGGAGCTGCCTGTAGAGATTTTCTTTTTTCAGCTCTTGCAGGATTTTGTCTACAAAGCTGAGCCTATGCTTCAAGGTTGATTCTTTTTATCATCTCGAGGTCTTTTATCATCTCGTTTCCACCAAGCGTAAGGTATCCTGCACTGATTATGCCATTTGCACCGCTGAGGAGAATCTCTTGGCCGTCGTCTTGGAGGTGCACCTCACGCCCCCCTGAAATCTTGATAATCGATCTTGGAAGCGCAAACCTGGTGACTGCAAACATCCGTAAAATCTCCTCAAATGGAATGGGTGTCTGAAGCTCAAGTGGTGTGCCGGGCATTGGTACGAGGAGGTTTATGGTGACTTCTTCTGGTTGTAGCCATTCTAGGTCTAAAATCAGTTCCAGTCTCTGGGCTCTTGTCTCGCCCATTCCGATTATGCCTCCTGTACAAAGCTCAAGGCCTGCATTTCGCGCAATCAACAAGGTATCGATTCTGTCTTGGTACGTGTGAGTTGTGCAAATCTTTGGGAACAACGACCTTGCGGTCTCCAAATTGTGATTGTATCGGCAAACCCCGAGTTCTTTGAGCCGTCTGGCCTGCTCGTCTGTAAGAAAACCAAGGCTGCACTCAAGATTGATGCCAACTTGGTCATTAATCATGGATATGGTCCTGCAGACCTTTTCAAAATCGGCCGGAGATGGCTGCCGCCATGCAGCCACAAGGCAGTATGATCCGGCACCTTCGTCCCGTGCCTTTTTTGCCATTCTAACTATTTCTTCTGCCGGCAACAGCTTGTAGCTATTGACTCCTGTGTTGAAAAATGCGGACTGGCCACAAAACGCACAGTCTTCGCTACAATAATTCTTTTTTATGTTCGCAAGCTGCTCGACGTCGACTCTGTTTCCCTGAAAAGTACGAGTTATCTTGTTTGCAGCGTCTGAGAGCCCCCTGAGGTCTACTGTGTCAATCAATGCCGCAAGCTCATCTTTGCTGAGCTTTTTGCCGGAGATTACTTTATCTTGGCATTCCAAAACGATGTTGCGCCCAGATCTCAATGGATCCTAGCCAGACTTTACAGTTAATTAAGATTTCAATTGTTAACCAACTTGCAGGTAGGTAGTTTACAATCGATTGGCGCACTTTGAGATGTTTTTGATGGTCTGTATTGTCCCGTCAAGTAGTAAACTCAGATCCGATTCAGAGATTGCAAGTGGTGGTACAAGAAGAACTATGTTCCCTAACGTTCGCAGGTAAATTCTGTGTTTTTTTGCCTCCTCAAACACTGTCTTGTTTACAGATTTCTCAAAAGATACGGGTGTTTTTTTCTTCCTGTCTGATACAAGTTCTATTCCCATCAGCATTCCTTTGAAACGAATGTCACCTACAAGCGGAATCTTATCTATCTCATCACGTCTCTTTTCAAAGATCTTTGAGGTTTTTTGGATTTTTTTGATCAGACCGGCCTTTTCATAAAGTTTGAGGTTCTCATTTGCTAGTGCGCACGCAAGTGGATTTCCTGTAAACGTGTGGCCGTGGAAAAAATGTCGCATCTGGGAATAATTTCCCAGAAAAGAGTCATAGATCTTTTTTGTCACGCTAGTTGTAGCAAGTGGCAGGTAGCCGCCAGTCAGCATTTTGCCGTGAGCCACAATGTCTGGACTGCTTCTTTGTTTTTCGTATTCAACTAGCGAGCCTAGCCTGCCAAAGCCCGTGGCGATTTCATCTAAAACCAGCAATACACCGTATTTTTTGCATAGTTTGCTTACCTTTGCTTGAAAACCATCGCGGTAAATGTTGACGCCTCCGGCAATCTGCGCGCCGCTTTCCATCACAAAAGCAGCTATTGCATCATTTGCAGAAAAAAGCCCTTCAATTTTTTCCAACGTCTCTTCCAGATATTGCTCCGGAGTCATCCTTGACGGTATCCTGTAGCTGTTTGAGAAGGGGATTTGGATCGCCTTTGATAATTGGTTTTTGAACATGGAAAAAAATCCAGGTACATACCCGACTGACATCGCCCCAAAGGTATCACCATGATACCCATTCTGAAGTGTAGCAAACACGGTCTTGTTTTTTTCGCCGACGTTTTTCCAGTACTGAAGTGCGATTTTGAGTGCAATTTCCATCGCGGTAGAGCCATCGTCAGAAAAAAATATCCTGTGAACGCCTGGAAGGGTTTTTGCGAGTGTTTTTGCCAACGTTTCTGCCGGCTCGTTTGTCAAATTGAAAAGTGACGAATGTGAAATTTTTTGTGACTGACGACGAATGGCAGATAGCAGCTCTTTTTTAGAATGTCCCCACACATTACACCACATACTTGCAACCCCATCTAGCATCTTGTTTCCATTAGACTCTACAAGCCACATGCCGTCGCCCCTTACAATTTTCGGAAAGCTGTCCCATTCGCGCATCTGGGTGTATGGATGCCAAACGTAGCTGCTTTTTTTCACTGTGTGATTCTAATAAAACTCATTTTAATAATCAAGCGGTAAGGTTAATCAAGCAAATACACAGAGTTTTTGCATTGAAGTCATACTTTGTGACAGCAACCGATACCGAGATTGGCAAGACCGTAATAACCGCAGGGCTTGCCTCCGCGATAAGAAGCAAGGGAATCGACGTCGGTGTGATGAAGCCGTTTGCGTGCGGCACGCCTCAAGAACATGGATTCAGATCAGAAGACGCACAAACCCTCGCAAGGGCAGCTGGCGTAAACGACCCTGAAGACCTCATAAACCCGTGCTTCTTTCCGATTCCAGCATCCCCATATTTAGCTGCAAGAAAAATCGGCGCAACAATTGACGTAGGACAGGTCCTTACAAAATTTGAAAAACTCAAGGCACTGCACCAAGTGTTACTAGTCGAAGGAATAGGCGGAATACTGACGCCAATTCTAAGGGACTACTGCGTAGCAGATCTCATCAAGGACATGAACCTAGATGTCCTGATAGTGATAAGCTCAAAAATTGGAACTGTGAATCATACACTTTTGACCTGTGATGCGTGCAAAAAATATGGCATAAGGATTCGCGGAATAGTGATTAACAACTATGATTCTGCTGGATATGATGTAGCTGATCTGGCAAACGATCTTACGAATTTGAGCGGAGTCGAAGTTCTCTGTGCCATTCCACATCTTGGCGACCAAAGTAATTTGCCGGAGATGTTGGCAGACACACTCGTCCCAAAACTTACGTTTTGAATATTTTGAATCTTGGCCGTGGCTTTATCTCAAGAAAAAAATTGATATCGTCAAGTAATGTTGCAAAAGACGATACGTTGTCCACATCAAAAGTCTTGTACGGTATTCCAAGCTGTGTCTTTGAAACAACCCATATGTTTTCTTTGTTTGGTTGAATGCTCTGCATCTTGCCAAGTCTCTCTAATGTGTCTCGTTTGTTCAAGGTCTTTACAAAATACAGTATCAGCGAGTTTTCTGGCGTCACATCGAGGGTATGCGAGTCTGGAATTACCACATCAACTTCTGTGTTTTTGACTGTTATCTTTCTCTGGCTTGGTATCAACGCATTGGTCAAAAGATAATGCGTGAGGCTTTCGGCAAAGGCGCCAAAGTTTTCATGCGCATCGCCTCCAAGCTTTATAATTTCTGGGATGCACTTGCGCAGGATTTCTGCAACTATTGCCTTTTTGTCTCCGGTTGACAGCTCCTTTAAGATCCTTGATTCTGATATCTCGTCTATTTTGCGATACAGTATTTCCTTGATTGGTGAATCCATGGTGCTGGAGATTCTTGGTTTACTGGCAGAATGCGTATTTGCGTTCCCCCTTGCTTTCGGGGGCTTTTTCTACACTGACTAGAACAAACTCTTCTTTGGCATCAAGAATGCTCTCGGTTGGGCTTCGCCTGTTTTCATGAATCTCTTCGTATTCTTCCAGTGAGAGCTTTTTTCTTTCGCCTATCTCCGCTTCTATGTTCATGTTTTGCACAATCTCCTTGTATGTGGGTTGGATCACACCGCTAAAGACCATCGCGCTGCTTCCGCTGCCATATGAGCCAAATCCGAATCTCTTTCCTGCTAGGTCTACTCCCTTTTGGAATTCAAATTCCAGGCAGCTCCTAAATCCTAGATATAGTGACGCAGTGTAAAGGTTGCCTATCATGGATGACGCAATAAGCGAGCTTGCAAGCTTGTCCTCATAGAACGCCTGGTATTCCTTTGTCTTTGTAAATAGCTTGGTGAATTGGTGGTCCTTTGCCATGTATTCCTCGTCAGCAAGGATTGATTCGATCGTTCCGCGAGGATCCTTTGGCATCGGCTCTTCCATGCCTGTCTGCTCGATTATCCTCTTCCACCTAGGCAGGTGTCTCCATTCTCTTCTTAGGAGATATGCTAGTGCTTTCTTTCCCATGTTGCTGTATGGCAGGTGCATGCACAAATAGTCAATATGATCTAGGATCGTCTCTCCCTCTTTGAGCTTAATTATTCCAGTTTCCAGTGCCTTTTTCTTGTATGCCTCAAATGCCTTTTTGACCTGAATAAGATACAGCAAATTGGAATACTGTCCATGGACGATTGGTGTTTCTTTGCCAAACGGCCTGTAAAAGTCATACTCGTTTTTAATCGACGTCGATGTGACCTTGGTGTCAAACTGGAGCAGCCGTGGTTTGTCGTTTAGAAGCATTGCTATGGCGCCAGCACCCTGTGTATATTCACCGGCAGAGCCGAGATCGTATTTTGCAATGTCTGATACTACAACTATGGCGGATTTGCCTTCGGCCTCGCCGGCACGAATCCAATTACAATTGTCATATAACGCATAAGAGCCAGATACGCATGCAAATTTGCACTCGATTCCGCCACAGTGCTCAAACGAATCGGCTCCATAAACCTGCTCTAGCATGCCTATTACGTACGAGTTTAATGCCTTTGACTCATCAAGGGCGGACTCGGTAGCTACATACAGCCTTCCAATGTCCTGCGGGGAAAGGTTATTTTTCTGCATCAGCTTTAGGCATGCGTTTGCAGCCAGGCATGCCGGATCTTGGTTGGTATCAACTATTGCCATTTTTGATATGCCCAGTCCCTGCTTGAGCTTACCCGGGTCTAGTCCTCTTGCTACGGCAAAATCAGCCGAGTCTACAAAGAGCCTTGGTATGTACACAGAGATATCATCGATTCCAGCTGCCATCAGCTCTGAGCTTTGATTTTCGAATATAAGGGTTATCAGCTAAAATCGTTCTACCCGTGTGTTATACTAAATAAATTTTAAAAATTTCAGCTAAAATCGCGCTACTGGGACAGAATTTTTGCATTTGTACCATTTTTCAATTTTAAATTACAGAAAATCATGATTCTTCAAGCCAGCCTGTGCTGAACTCGCCCATATCTGCTTGGTCGCCAACGCCGGTGGCATAGCGCCAAATGTGGGGCGCGTTTGTACTCATCTCAATCTTTATCTGCAAGAGTGCTTCTGTCTCTCCGGCGAGCCTAGAGTCAGCCGTCTTGTGTTGTTGGCAGAATTTGCATTTTGGATCCAGCGTAATTGGATTGGATTCTATTAACGGATAGGCCCTGCACGCAAGGGGCCTCTGATCGTATATCTTGCAGACATAACCCCCATGTGGGGATCGATTTTCAGAATTCATATCCAAAAAAGGACAGGTATTGCCATCTTTTTCTTTTCCCATCATTTGGTACGCGATTATTTTTTCCGGCCCATTGGAATTTTGATACGCGACTCCGATCCTCGGAAGAATTGTCACATCTAGTCTGTGTTTTTTTGCAAGTTCTACTATCCTGTCTTTTTCTTCAGGCAAAATGAGCACGCCTACCTTGCCAAATCTCTTTGTCGGATAGTACTGACGTTCTATGCAACACTGAGAACAGTCATGTATGCAGTTAAACTCCATGATACCTAACAGAGCTTTGAGAAATATAACCTAGCTTTTGAGCTCGTCTGATTCCAAAACCTTTACAAACACATCATAGGGCTGTGCGCCTGGAATTTTTACTATTTTGTTGTTTGAACCAATCACAAAAAAGCCGGGGGTTCCTGTGAGGCCGAGTGTCTGTGCGTCCTGAGTGCTTGCCTGAATCACCGACTTGTATTTGTCGCTGGCTGTACACTCTGAAAACGCCCCCACGTCCAAGCCCACTTCTTGTGCAAATCTAATCTGGTTTTCTGCCGATGCCCACCCGTTGTTTTCACCATTCCAATTCTTGTATAGTGTATCGTGATATTCCCAGAACTTGCCCTGCTCATTTGCGCAATGCGCAGCGTGAGCCGCGGTGAAAGAGTCTTGGCCTATTATAACAAAGTCCTTGAAAATCATTTTTACTTTGCCTGTTTTGACATAGTTTTCATGAATCTGGTCTTTGGTTTCATGGAAGAACTTGTTGCAGTAAAAGCATTGATAGTCACCAAACTCCACTATTGTGATTGGTG
>CAZITM010000035.1:0-14606 GCA_964542205.1 uncultured Candidatus Nitrosotenuis sp. | reverse complement strand
ATTGTATGTGCCTAGAAATGAGAGGAGCTGGAAGTACAGTAGTGTTTTTGTCGCTTGTTGTTTTGTTCGTGGGCTTTGCAAGTGTTTATGCACAAGACGCCAGTCAAATACCGCCTCTCTCGGTAAAGACAGAGCTCCCCTTGTATGATCAGGGCGATGTAGTCGTCTTTAGCGGTAAAATAAAGACACTGGCAGACAACAATCTCCAGGATGTCACACTAAGAGTAATTGGACCACTAATCAATGGAACCTCAAGTAATATCGTCCAAGTAAAGCAAATCAGGCCGCAACTTGATGGTTCGTTTGAGGGCAACTTTATTGTAAGCGGCCCGCTCTGGCAGAAAAAGGGAGACTACAAAATCATAGTTAATTACGGTCCTCAAAAGGCAGAGGCCCAATTCTTCTACAACGGCGGCACCGGCGAAAGCAAAATTGACGTCACACCACCTCCACCGCCACCAAAATGCGGCGAAGGCGAGATACTCAAGAACAACCAGTGTGTTCCGTTTGTGGAAGAAGGACCAAAGTGCGGACCAGGAACCGTACTCGATCCTGTAACGGGAACATGTGTGGTGGCAAAAGGCGTAGAATGTCCACCAGGGGAAACCCTAGTTAATGGTCAATGCATTCCAGAAGAGCCAGAAGAGCAAGGTCCAGTATGTGGTCCTGGCACACACGCCGAGGGCGGCATCTGCGTGCCTGACAAAAAGCCAGCACCCGGCCAGTGCGCAATTGCAACTGCGGCATTTGGAAGTGAACTTGCACCACAAGTACAAATGCTAAGGGAAATTAGAGACAACGTCTTGTTCAGCACAGGCTCAGGAACCGCATTCATGGCGGGATTCAACGATGTCTATTATGTCTTCAGTCCAACAGTGGCAGACTGGGAAAGACAAAACCCTGCATTCAAGGAGCTGGTAAAGACAGCAATCACACCAATGTTATCGACACTGTCGATACTCAACTATGTAGACATTGACTCTGAGCATGAAATGCTAGGATACGGCATCGGAATAATACTACTCAACATTGGCATGTACTTTGTCGTACCGGCAATAGTTTTAGTCAAAGTTAGAGGCCTAATCAACAAAAAACACCTCTAGGATTATATCCCCTTTTAGCAGACAAACTTTATGCATGTTGAATACGAAGAGTTTGATTCGATATCAGACATCTTTTCATACATGGCAGCAGTTATGCCGCCAATGAAAAACACGATGCCAATAAACTACTACAAGGGATATGTCTTTGCATTCATACCGCTGACTCACAGCAACGGCGACGTCTACCTAATGATCTACACAAAGGCAACCCTTGATGGAAGAATACTCGAGTTTGACATAAACACAAACGCGTACCGAAAGGTAAGCGCAATAGAACGTGCAGACAAGACCTACTTTATCGTAGTCACACCAAAAAGAAATACGATTGCAGATGAGGCAATAAAGAAGCTATAGGTTTTACCTGGTATATGTCGGAGCAGCAACGGATCTGCTTCTTGCATATTTTTCGACAATGTCTTCTGGCATCTTGCCGTTGAAGAGATCCTTGCACAGTCCACGCAGATATCGCATTATGGCCCACGTTCCTGCCTTTATCAGGCCGTACATGAAGATCTTCATGGGCGGACCATATGTCTTGTTTCTAAGTATTATTGGGACAATGTCGTTTATGACGCGCAGATTGTTTTCCCAGCATCTCCAAAACAACGTAAACTGGGCCTCGTTGAGGTTTCCAAAATGCATCGAGTTCTTTTCGGAAAAGTCCTGGTACAAAAGAGGCGCAACTAGGCCCTTGAAGTGGGTCTTTCTGAAATCCTCAATTAGGTCAATTGTGTACTGGGTCTCATCCGGAGTCTCGTCAGGCCATCCGATGATCAGAGTCGCAGCCGGGAACCAGTGGTTTTCGTTCATTATTCTTGCGCCTTCACGTACGACCCATCCCCACTCGTCTGTTGAAAACGGCTTTGTCTTTACGCCAAGGTGTTTTTTGACCATTCTTGGTGCGACAGTTTCTATTCCGAGATTTGTCGCAAGCCACCTGCCATTTGTGTGCATGTTGTTTATCTCAGACATTTGCTTTAGAAGCTCGGGGTCTGCTGCAACCGCAGAAAATGTCATATGTGTCGTTCCGACAAAGTTTGCGCCCATTGACTTGAGGCCTCGCCACAGCTCAGTTATTGCATCGCGGTTTGGCTGAAAGTTCTTGTCCTCACATCCATAGAGAAGCATCTCGTCGGAGTGAAGCCAAATTGAATCGAACCCATAATCTAGGTTTATCTTTGCTTCGTGCTGAAGTCTTTCAAGAGGCAGGTCTTTTTTGGATCTCTTGTTTACATCACAAAAATCGCAACCCCTGCCGCATCCGCGCATCGCCTCGATAAGTGAGTTTACGGTTGGACCTTGAATAATCGGAATGTTTTGTATGTTTTTGACAAAGCAGTGCATCAGCTCAGGCGCGTCGCCTCTTTCCAAGTCCTTAAAAAGATCAAGGGCAAGCTCGTCTGCCTCGCCAACTACAACTGTATCGAGTCCGTGGATCTTCATCCTATCTGTTTTTGCAAGCTCCCAGGCGCCGTTTCCGCCCACTACGACGTGAAAGTCATACTGTTTTTTGAGCTGGATGATTTTTGCGCACATTCGCTTGAACTTCATTGCAACGTACGAGAGTTTCTCAGGTGACATGGTGGTAGTAACAGGCGCCATCCCAAGAGGATCCATCACATTTATCCCAACTACCTTTGTGTCTGGACCGATTGATTTTTCCAAATAATCAGGATTTGCGACAAACACCTCGTCTCTTCTGTACCCCTGCAGCAATGCGCTTTCTACCCTTCGCAGCCCTACTTGGGCCACCTTGGCCTCACCAGTCACCGGGTCTGTTTCGACTGCGGGGCAAAAGACCTTGTCAAATACCCACTCCGGCAGGAGCTCATATGGCCCACATGCTATGAATCCGTAAAGAAAATTACCACGATAATTGGTCATTAAACTGCGGTCTGCAGTAAGAACTATCCTTTTGCCAGCCAACTATGTTAAGACTTATCATATGGTATAAAATATTTTCTGACTTGATTTTTCAAACTTAAATTACGACAAATTATACACTAACAAATGAAAGATGTATCTGAGCCTAGGCACATAGAACCACACCTCTCAGAGTCCAGCGGAGTGCGTGATTTTGTTTTCGGTTTTGGGGATGGAATCAACACGTCGCTTGGAATTGCAGCGGGTGTGGGTGGAGCCGATGTCTCATCAAACATCATAATTTTAGCGGCGCTGGTGGGCATGTTCACAGGCGCAAAGGCAATGGCAGTCCAGAACTATCTGGCAGTAAAAGCACACCGCGAGCTGCTCAAGTCGGAAATCGCAAGAGAGGAGTGGGAAATAGAAAACAAGCCGGAAATCGAGAGGCAGGAAATAGAAGAGATCTACCGGGCAAAGGGCTTTTCGGGAAAAGATCTGGAAATGGTCGTAAACAAGATAACGTCGGACAAAAAGGTCTGGCTTGATACGATGCTTACAGAAGAGCTCAAGCTTAACATCGAAGTTGTGGGCAATCCACTAAAGAGCGCATTTAGAATGTTTGGAGCATTTTTGGTTGGCGGAATACTACCGATAATTCCATTTTTCTTTTTGCACGGATATCTCCCGCTGATGATTGCAATAGGAATAAGTCTATCTACGTCGTTTGCAGTCGGCGCAGTGAAATCGAGACTCGCAAAAACAAACATTGTAAGGGGAGGACTAGAAATGGCAGGCCTCGGAACCGGAATCGCGCTGATTGGGTTTGGCATTGGAAGCGAGCTGGCAAATCTCGGAATTATCGACGTCTAGCCCTATTTGCAATGCTTGCCGCAACTGCACCAGCACCTATCCCATTATCGATGTTTACAACTGACAGGCCAAGTGAGCAGCTCTGCAACATAGATGCAAGTGCCGCAACTCCTTTTTCACCATATCCATACCCGACAGACGTTGGAAGGCCGACCACTGGTACATCGACAAGCGACGAAACAACCGATGCTAGTGCGCCCTCCATTCCGGCGGCTACTACCACAACGTCGACTTGTTCTTGCATGAACTTTTTTATGATTGGAAATATCCTATGCAGCCCGGCTATTCCGACATCATAGCTGCATATGCAGGTACAATTCATGGCTTCGCAGGTCAGCCTCGCCTCTTCAGCAACGCCGATGTCTGACGTGCCCGCAGTAACGATCCCGACTTTTCCTCCCGAACCACTGAGCTGCTTTTTGTACAAGAGAAGAGCAGTCGTGTTCTTGCCGTCTCGTATTTTGAGCTTGTTTCTTTTTGCAAAGCTCACAACCTTTGCATAATCACGCTTCTGTATTCTGGACAGCAAAACCGAGTCGGATTTAGCAAGAACTCTCTGAATTATTTTTTTGATTTCGGCAATGTTCTTTCTTTCGGCAAAAATCACCTCGGGAATCCCTTTTCTATATCTCCGCCCTGTGTCGATTTGTGCAAAATCCTCAATCTTTTCAATCGAGTAAAGGGAGAGGAGCTTTTTTGCCTTTGAGACACTTATTTTTCCTTTCTTCAGAGATTCTAAAACATCTAGCGTGTCCAACATTTTATGTATGGAGCCTGTATAAAAAAACTGATCAGATTCCCGCAAGTGCGGTTCTGACGCTTTCTATTCCCTTGTTGAACCATTCTCTTTCCTGCTGGTCAAAGTCTAGCTCTATTATTTTTTCAACGCCGTTTCTACCAATTACTGCGGGAACCCCTATTGAAACATTTGACTGCCCGTACTGTCCATCAAGTGGGGTTGCCACTGGAATGACCTTTTTTCTGTCCTTGAGGATCGCCTCGACAATTGCCGAGATTGCGTTTCCTGGCGCATGCACTGTTGCACCCTTGAGCTCAATTACCTTTGCTGCTACCTGTCTTGTATCTGCCACTATCTGATCGAGCTTTTCTTTTGGCAAAATGTCAGTAAGTGGAATCCCAGATATGGTTGAAAACCTCGGAAGTGGCAGCATGTTTTCACCATGCTCTCCTACTACTAACGCGCGAATGGACTCTCGTGAGTGGCCGGTTGCCTCGTGAATGAACTGAACAAATCTTGATAGATCTAGCATGTTTCCCATTCCAACAATCCTGCCTGGATCTAAGCCTGATGTCTTGTAGGTGATGTGCACCATCGGATCAAGCGGGTTTGTAACAGGAACTATTATGGAATCGCCTGCGTATTTTTTGATGTTTTCTACGACGTCCTTTACGATTCCGGCATTTATTTTTAAAAGATCCATTCTTGTCATGCCGGGCTTTCTGCCGGAGCCGGCAACCACTACTACAACGCTAGCCCCCCTCATGTCCGAATAGTCATTAGATCCACGGACATTGACGTCGATTCCCTGTTCCGACAGCATATGGTTTAGGTCCATGGCCTCGCCCTGCGGTAACCCCTTTACAACATCCAAGAGCAAAATCTCGCCATCGACTTTTCTAAGGGCGGAAAAAAGTGCGGCATCTCCGCCAACTTTTCCAGAACCGATAATCGTAATCATATTTTGGCACTCTCTTAGCTCAATAATTAAATCTATTGAAGGGCCGCAAAAAAACTCGAGACACAGACGATGTGAGAATTTATATGCATTTTTCACCGTTGCACTTGCATGGTTTTAGTAATAGATCCGCAGATTGCCGGAATATCGGGAGACATGATGCTGTCGTCTTTGGTGCATCTCGGGGCAAAAAAATCAAAAATAATCGAAGGTGTCAGCGAATCGCAAAACTATCTGCGTGGATCCATGATAAAAAAAATTGATTTTAAAAAAGTAAACAAGCACGGCATAAGTGCAGCTTCGATGGTTCTGCAACTCGACGAGCGCCACCACGAAAGGAAGGGAACCGAGATACAAAACTGCATCACAAAAACTGCGAAAAAAATCGGACTGTCGGAAAAGGCAGGAGAGTTTGCAAAAAAAAGCATAGAAACTCTGATCTTGGCCGAATCGAAAATACACGGAGTCCCAAAAGACTCGGTTCACTTTCACGAAGCGGCAAGCATCGATACTGTAATAGATATAATTGGCACCGCAATAGCCCTTGACGATCTTAGGTGTCTTGACGAGGAGATACTTACAATGCCAGTCGCGGTAGGGAAAGGCACCGTCTCGTTTTCACACGGCACGGTTTCAAATCCGGCCGGCGCAATACTTGAGATATTTGACAAATCAAAGATACTTATTCGTGGAAGCGGCGTTGATGACGAGCTTACGACTCCAACCGGCGCAAGCATGCTTGTAAATCTGGCAGACCGGTGCGTAGAGTTCTATCCTCTGATGAGCGTGCAAGGTATTGGATATGGGGCAGGCCAGAAAAACTTTGAAGGATTCTCAAATGTATTGAAAATAGTTCGTGGCAAATCATCCGCAGGCCTCGTACCGGACTCTGTCAATATTCTTGAGACAAACATAGACGATGTCTCCGGCGAGGTTCTGGCCCACACAGTTGACAAAATAATGGCAAGCGGGGCAAAAGACGTCTCGATAATCCCGGCAATGACAAAAAAAGGAAGGCCCAGTCACATAATTTCAATAATTTGTGATTCGGGTTCTGTAAACCAGATCCTCGATGTCCTTGTATCGGAAACGGCAACACTCGGAGTCCGGGTGCGTTCCTCTGAGAGATTCGTGGTTCCAAGAAAAATTATCACCATGAAGATAAGGATCCATAACAAGGACTATTTTGTGCGCTGCAAGGTAACAAACTCAAAACAGTTCAAAGTAGAATACGACGACATCAGATCTATCGCAGAACGCTCATTGCTGACATTCAGGCAGGCCGAAGAGCTCATCAGAACACAAGTAAGGACACGGATGAAATGAACAAGCTAGAACAGCTAAAGGAGTGGTTTTCCGACAAGAAAAGTGTCATAATTGCACTGTCTGGAGGAGTGGACAGCGCGCTTGTAGCATATGCAGCACATGCAAAACTTGGCAACATGGCACTTGCGGTGACTGCTGATTATAAGACACTTGCACAAGAGGAGCTCGAGTCAGCAAAAAAAATCTGCAAGGAGATAGGAATCAGGCAGATAGTGATAGAATACGACGAGCTAGAAAACGAAGATTTTGTAAAAAACGACAAGAACCGGTGCTTCTACTGCAGAACCGAGCTCTCAGAACACCTGCTCAAAATCGCCAAGCAGCAAAAAATCGAGATCATAGTAGATGGAACAAACCTAGACGACATGGGTGACTATAGGCCTGGCATTGCTGCACTGCGAAGCAATGGAATACGAAGCCCACTAGTCGAGACAGGCCTAACAAAAAAAGATGTCCGCGAGGCGGCAAAGCAGGTTGGACTTTCAATCCATGATAGGCCATCAAACGCATGTCTTGCGTCAAGGATTCCGTGGGGACGGCGCGTTACTGCCGAAAGGCTTGCCAGAATAGAGCTTGGCGAGACATTTATCAAGCAAATGTTTGGCGCAAGGCAGGTCAGAGTTCGTGATATAGATGGCGCCGCAAAAATCGAGGTGGGCCAAGACGAGATGCATCTGCTGGACAAGACAAAGTTTGAGGATCTTGTAGCAAAGCTAAGGTCGATAGGATTCTACTCCGTGACAATCGATAAGGAAGGATACAAACAGGGAAGGCTGAACGTGATCACAGATTGATTTACTTAGACAACGCGGCATCTACTCCGATAGCAGACCAAGTCCTGCAGGAAATGCTTCCGTACCTAAAGGAAAATTACGGCAATCCATCATCGATTCACAGGCTCGGAAGGCTCGCAACAAAAGCAATAGACACCGCAAGGAAAAGAATCGCTGACATCATCGGAGCACAACCGCACGAAATTCTCTTTACCTCTGGAGGAACGGAATCAAACAACATGGCGCTCTTTGGAGTTTTATGCAAGGGAGCAGCACCGCTAGTAACCTCATCGATTGAGCACGACGCAATACTTGAGCCGTGCAAAAGGCTCGAGTCGCAGGGCCACCACATAACCTATCTTCCAGTCGATTCTTCTGGAACGGTCGACATTGAAAAGCTAAAGTCTGCCGTCACGGACCAAACGGGGCTTGTCAGCATAATGTATGCAAACAACGAAGTCGGTACAATCCAGCCTATCAAGGAAATCGCGCAGATCTGCAAGCAACACAAAGTCTTGTTTCATACCGACGCAGTGCAGGCAGTAGGCAAAGTGCCAATAGATGTCGAGGAGCTCGGAGTTGATCTCATGTCCATTTCCTCGCACAAAATTCACGGCCCAAAGGGAATCGGGGCGCTCTACATAAGAAGCGGCGTGCAAATTGCGCCGCTGGTGCTAGGCGGCGGACAGGAAAACGGCCTCCGCTCTGGAACCGAAAACGTAGCAAACATAGTCGGCTTTGGAAAGGCGTGCCAGTTAGCAAAGAAAAACATGGAGGCAAACTCGACGTATCTCAAAAACCTAAGAGATAACCTCATCCAAAAAGTCACAACCGAAATATCGCACGTCTCAGTAAACGGCCATAGACAAAACCGTCTCCCAAACAACGCACACTTTACGTTTCTTGGTGTAAACGGTGAGGACCTGATCATAAAGCTTGACGAAAACGGAATCGCCGCCTCTACTGGGTCAGCATGCTCTGTAAAGACGCAAAAAGCCTCGCATGTCTTGGCGGCCATGGGATTCTCACACGAGCAGATAACCGGCTCACTTAGGCTAACGGTGGGCCTGACAAACACACTTCAAGAAATCGAAAATACTGTTGCTGCACTCAAAAAAATAGTGGCAGAACTGCGTAGTGTATCGCCGTTCAAAGCAAAATACGGGTTTGCTAACTGATCAGCGGCAGTCTGCGCCTTGTCGCAACTATGGCTGAAAAGATAGCTACGACCAATATAATCAAAACTAGAGGCCCAAACTCCGGTATAACATACGTCCCAATTATTTCAATGTCAGAGTCGCCTTCCTGGAACTGTATTGTGACTAGCCGGGAGTCCAAGTCAACGGACTCTTGGTATGGAACCTCAAAACCATCTATTAGAACTATGTATGTGTCATCAGTTCCGTCACTTTTCTTTGCATCAATCCACCTCCTTTCAAGATCCAGCGTGAGCGAGCCGTCACTATCTGACTGAATCATCACTATCAGGCCCAAAATGGTAGGATCGACTATGATGTTTTTTATCGTCCCGCCCCTTATGGTATATGGAACATCAAAGGTTCCAGAATCGCCGGCGTTCACCTCAAAAATCTCAGTCGTTTCGGCCGATGACTCTCTTGTCTGGAAATCAAAACTTGTTTCATAAATGCTGCCGGACACGCCGTATGCGGCCTGTATTGTGTACTTGCCGCTCGTCTTAAAGTACGGGCCGTCGGCAATCAGTGTGTATGTGTAGCTGCCGTCCTGTGAAACGTCTACCTGCGCAATGTGGACGCGGTTGGCGTCCTTGAAAATCTGGATTATGAGTGGCGTGTTTTCAAAGACGGTGTCGAGCTTGCCGGAAATCACGATGGGATCCCCTTGCACATAAAACTGGTCTGCTACACAGAGCTGTTTGCATTCTTGCGCAAATGCAAGAGTGAAAAATGCGGAAACCGAAAAAACCAAAAACAAGACGTATGAGTATTTCACACCAAAGCTCTGCGATAATCGTATATTTCTTTTTCTAGGAAATTGTACTAAAAAATGAAAAAAGTAGTGACCTTAGTATCTTGGTAAGATGCTAAGTCGTGTTCTGGCAGATATCGCAATTATTGATACAATTGCGACTGCTAGAATTATTGCTGCCATCGTGCCAAATTCTGGAACTGCAAAGGTACCGATTATCTCGATCTGTGTGGTTCCTTCCGGAACCGCTATCTCAACGGTCCTTGTGGAATCATTGGTTTCTGTTTCCTCAAAGTCAGCCTCTTCGCCGTCAACTAGGACGATAAAGTCGCTGTCTCCGTCATCTGATGTCGAGTCCAAAACATCTCTTGGAATCGTCAATGAGATAGAGCCATCGCTTTCTGCATCGATCATCAGCACAATCGAAGTTGTAGCACTGCTGACTGTAGCCTTTGTAACTACTGCCCCAGATGCCTCGTACGGCACACAATAGACTTGGCTTCCACCTTTTACGGCGAGCTCATCTGCACCACATGCTTCCCCTTCTTCTTCCATGGCCTCACCAACGATTTCAATGGTGGCCTTGTTGTTGATTTCCTGTGGGCCATACTGAACTCTAATGGTGTAGACTCCATTTTGTTTGAAGAGAGCACCTGCAGTACTAAATGCAGTCTCATACGTGTTGTCCTCTGAAACTTCGACCTGTCTAACAGTCACAAGGTTATTTTGTGGACCATACACTGTGACTGTGACTGGGGCATCGCCTCTAAGATTTGCAACAACACCACTTACTACGATTTCTGACTCGTGATCATAGACTTGTTGATCAGTCCAGACCGAAACCGGCACGTCGTTTTGTCGTGCCAAGTTTGCCTTGTTGTAGAAGTCACTGCTGCCACATCCTGGGCATGCCTCCTCATCGAATGAAGATGCATAAGTTGGTACCAAGGCTAAACTGCCGGCTGCAGCCATTATGGCAATTAGCACAGATAGTCCATTACTATTCATCTTGTTTGTCGGTTAGAATATTGACTATTTATGTATATTTAAAAAATGAAAAAAGTTGAAGATCTAGTACTTTGGCAGTACGAGTCTACTCTTGGCAGATATCGCAATTATTGATACAATTGCGACTGCTAGAATTATTGCTGCCATCGTGCCAAATTCTGGAACTGCAAAGGTACCGATTATCTCGATCTGTGTGGTTCCTTCCGGAACCGCTATCTCAACGGTCCTTGTGGAATCATTGGTTTCTGTTTCCTCAAAGTCAGCCTCTTCGCCGTCAACTAGGACGATAAAGTCGCTGTCTCCGTCATCTGATGTCGAGTCCAAAACATCTCTTGGAATCTTCAGTGTGACCAGACCGTCAGATGCTGCGGAAATCCTCAAAGTGATCGAAGAAAGCTCGCTACTGACTGTAGCTCTTGTTACTTTCACATCGAATGCGCTGTATGGCACACAGTATGCGTCTGTGTCGGACTCTACTATTAGCTCATCCACACCGCATTCTGCCGCTGTTTCTTTGAAGGTTCCAAGTATCTCGACTGTCATCTTGTCGTTTATCTCCTGTGGTCCGTACTGGACTCTGATGGTATAGGCCCCATTTTCTTTGAAAAGTGGGCCAGCCGTACTAAATGTAGCTTCGAATGTTTTATCATCTGCAACATGTATCTGTTCGAGTCCTACTACGTTGCCACGTGGACTGATGACTCTGATTGTCACTGGGATCTCCTCTTTTATGTTGGAGACTATTCCCTGTACGACAATCTCGGAGTCATGGTCATAGAGATTCTTGTCGGTCCATGCTCGGATTGGTACCTCGCTTAGTCGTGCACTTCGATCGTTTTCATAAATGTCAAAACCGCAGTCTGGACATGCCTCCTCGTCATAATCTGCCGCAAAGGCTGGCACTGCAATGGCTGTGGCTAAAACTGAAATCGCGATTAGCACGTACTTGGTGTAGCTGTTCATCTTGATTGGCGAATACAATACTGACTATTTATGTATATTTAAAAAATGAAAAAAGTTGAAGATCTAGTACTTTGGCAGTACGAGTCTACTCTTGGCAGATATCGCAATTATTGATACAATTGCGACTGCTAGAATTATTGCTGCCATTGCGCCAAATTCTGGGATCACGAAGGTTCCGATGATTTCAATCTCGGTCGCTCCGTCCTCGAACGGTATAGTTAAGGTTCGGTCGTTTGACGTGGTTGTTTCGTCAAAGTTCACCTCTGCTCCATCCACTAGGACAAAGAAGCTGTCGTCTTCACCGGATTGGCCGTCTGGACCCAATCTTGCGTCGATCAGTCCTCTTGGCAGTGTTATGGTTAGTTCACCGTCGCTTGTGGTCTCTATCTCTATGATTAGGGACTTGTCAGGAATGCTTGGGGTGATGCTGATTACCTTGCCTCCTATGATGGAATATTCTACCAAGAAGTCGGTGCCGCTTACTTTGATTGATTTGCCAGCTCCTGCTGGTCCGCCTTCGGAACCTGCAAACTCAAAGGTCGTCTCTGCAGTCCTTGTCTCGGTTCCATACAATACCTTGATTGTGTATGTGCCAGCAGATCTCCACAACGCTCCGCCAGCAGTAATGTCGACTCCGTAGGTGTTCTCCTCTGAGACATCTAGCTGCTGAACTGTGACTAGGTTCCCATTTGCAGATATAACCTGCAGTGTAACGGGATAGCCAGAAAGTCTCTCTCTGACCATGCCTGTCACAGTAATGGTCTCTCCGTCCTCGTAAGCATCTTTGTCTGTAGACACTGTTATGGCATCTACAAACTCTTGAGCGGAAACTGGTACAATTGTGCCAGTGGCCAGAATTGTAAACAATGCTATTGCTGTGTATAGAGTACGCATCTTGCTTTATTCGTGATACCAAATACTATTTAAGGTTAAGAAAAAAATCATTGACTAAAAACAAAAAATATTGACCTCATTCCATAGGTTACTTAAATATGTGGGTTATGCCTAGTTTTACCCTTTATTATCACGTTTATTTGAATTTTTAAACATACATCTTGCATTTCTTTTAACCCAATTAGATGTAAGATTTACATGCGAAATCGAATTTTTGGATTTGTTTATTTGGCGTTTGACTTCACGTAGATGATGTTAGTCTTAACTTCCCATATCTCATCAATATTTAGATGATCCTTGAAAACTCCAAAATAAAATGACTTATTTCGTGAAATCCTGCCAAAATTATCTGATGTGATTCTATCTATTTGAAAATTACATCCAGCAGATGGTGTTCCTTTTGGTCGATTAATACTCGCAAGATATTAGAATTTGTTCCCATCAGCATCTTGAGCATCCGACTTGTGTTTATCAGGATGATCTCATGACCCAAAATTTGCGCAATAATTAATTCTTTAATTATTCCAGGTTGGAGAATGTTTTCTATATTGTATCTTTTTTTGCAATTTCTTGAGCCCTTTTCAAATAATTTAATATTTCATCAAATCCAACATGGTTGGGCATTTCACTCTATTTTTTGAATACCAAGAAATATATTGTAGGATATTTGGATTTTTGAGACATTTATATAAACCATCGTTGGAGATTTTTTAGTTTGTTTGGCAATTTTGCATATTTAGCTTGTGCTATCGAAGGTGACGGAACTGGCAACTAAGAAGACTCACATTCTGGTACCTGATCACATCTACGTGCCAAAGCACGAAATAATGACAAAAAAAGAAGCAGAAGAAATACTTGAAAAATTCAACTGCAAGCCGACCGAAATGCCACTGATATTTTCAAACGATCCTGCAATTATCGGACTTGGTGTAAAGCCAGGTGACATGATAAAGATAACAAGAAAGAGCCAGACTGCTGGCGAGAGCATCTATTACAGATATGTGGTGGAAGTCTAATGCCAGATTCTTCTAACAAACGCTGGCCAATAATACAGGATCTGCTAAAAAGAGAAGGGATAGCAAGGCAGCATCTAAACTCTTTTGACGAATTTCTAGAGCGCGGACTACAATCAATAATAGACGAGGTTGGCCACATTGAAATAGAAAATGCAGAATATCCATACAAGATCCAGCTAGGAAAAGTAAAACTCCAACAGCCAAGGATGATGGAGCTGGATGGATCCATTACGCACATCACACCTGCCGAGGCAAGGCTCCGAAACGTCTCATACTCTGCACCAATAATGATGGAAGCAAGCGTAGTCGAAGACGGAAAAATTCTCGAGTCGAGATTTGTACACATCGGCGACATACCGGTAATGGTCAGATCAAACGCATGCATTCTGCACAACTTTTCTACACAAAAACTGGTCGAGCACGGCGAAGACCCAAATGACCCAGGCGGGTATTTCATAATCAACGGATCCGAGAGGGTCATAGTGGGCCTAGAGGATCTCTCATACAACAAAATTATAGTGGACAAAGAAAAGGTCGGCGGAAACGACGTCTACAAGGCCAAAGTATATTCTTCAATTGTAGGCTATCGCGCAAAGCTTGAACTGGTGATGAAAAACGACGGCCTAATAGTCGCAAGGATCCCAGGATCTCCTGTTGACATTCCGGTGGTGACTCTGATGCGTGCACTCGGACTTGAGGCCGACAGGGAAATAGCTGCCGCAGTCTCACTAGTCGATGCAATCCAAAACGAGCTTGAAGCATCCTTTGAAAAGGCAGGCGAGGTCCAGACCACAAAGGACGCAATTGTGTATATCAGTAAAAGGATCGCACCTGGGATGCTTGAGGAATTCCAGATAAAAAGAGCAGAGACGCTTTTGGACTGGGGTCTTTTGCCACATCTTGGCAAGCACCAGGAAAACAGAAGGGAAAAATCACAATTCCTAGGCGAGGCAGCATGCAAGCTAATCGAGCTGAAGCTTGGCTGGATATCGCCAGACGACAAGGATCATTATGGAAACAAGGTAATCAAGTTCGCAGGCCAAATGCTTGCGGATCTGTTTAGAACCGCGTTTAGGAATCTGGTCCGCGACATGAAGTACCAACTGGAAAGGTCCGGCCAAAAACGCGGCATCAACGCAGTTGCAG
>CAZITM010000034.1:0-14645 GCA_964542205.1 uncultured Candidatus Nitrosotenuis sp. | reverse complement strand
ATTTTCTTCCGGCGGACTCTAAGAAAGCATAGACTTCATTATTTTCATACATTGCAAGCCTAGTGTCCTCCTTTGCGCCGACCTTTGCCTGGATGAGGTGATCACAATGAATTGTAGTTGGAAGGCTCACCTGCTTTAGGCCCGCCTGCATAAACTCCAGCATCACAGTCTGGCCAGTCACATCCTGGAGTGCGACCCGGTCAGGTTTTAAAAAGACGTAGGACTCGCCACGCTCCGGTTCCCCGCTGTCCATTTCGGCAAGGTGGCCGATTAGAATTTTTTCGGAAATGGTGAGCGGCCTTTTGACGAGATTTCTAAATTTGGAAATGTTGTTTCTCATCTTTTGATAAACGCCAAGAACCATCTTCGGAGTTGTTTCTATTTCCACCATTTCTTTCAGATGATCATGCATCGCCATTTAGTTATAAACCGTTTTTTGAGGCGTACGGAAATTTGTTTTATGTTTGTGTTTTTTCTAGCTTTTGAGAACAGTTATAAGCCAAAAACAGCTTTTATCAGATTGGGTACGAGTTATGGTTCACCATCTAATTGTCGTGGGGGTTTTTCTGAATGGTCAATAAGGGATTTCCAACCTTTGGCATGTCGCAAGCAGGCGCGTACATTGCCGCACTAAAAAACTACAACCTTCCTGATTTTATTTTAAAAAAGATAGCAAAGGAATGCAACTCGAATCTTTTAGAAAGGGGCCGCCTCGATGACAGGCTCCAAAGCATGAACGACACAGCACTTACGATGCTGCACAGAATATTCATTGACTGTGAAAGCGACGAGGCAGGCAAGTTTGCCGACTATAGATTCTATGCCTATGTCGCAAGCATGTACCACAAGTGCGACATTTTGATTAACGAATCCATCCCCGGCGCATCTGGAAAAAACCACAGGATTCCTGTCGCGGTAAAAAATAACGGCATGTATATCGCAGTCGCGTTTAACAAATCAACTGGCACGCCGGTTCAAAAAAGAGAAGCAATCAAGTTTTACAACATAATAGACGATGTCAAAAAGGGAGACCATGGAACGATGCTTACCGACGCTATCTTCGGGACATCCGTGGGGTTCAAAGGCGACTCCCTGGTGGAACTGGAAAGGCTGAGCAAGCTGCGCAAGTCTGACGCTGAAAACAGACTAGAGATCAAGACTGCGAATTTTGAAAACAGAATCTATTCCGTGACCAAGTGCAGTTAAATCCACTGCGTTCCCTGGATTTCATAGTATTTTGTCTTTGCCCTAGAATGTCTGGGCCTCACATGCAAAATCGATTTGCAGCAGGGGCACTTGATGTCGTCATACCTCAGATAGATATCGCACGCCCCACACCTCTTCTGGCCGTTGTATTTTAGCTTGGAATCCCCAAGAAACTCTCTGTACTTTGTCTTGCAGACTCCCTTGCAGCTTAACATACAATGATAAGGTCTTGGAAAAATTAAAAGGGCTGGTGATTATGTCATTACCAAGCTGGACGCATCAATGGTCATAAAGTAGGGCTCCGTTGTCGTTTTCTCAAAGTTTTTTCCATATTGTTCAAACGGATGTTTATCAAAGATGTGCTTTGACCAAACGTCGTGCACCAGCTCGGCCTGTTTTTTTATTTTCTTTTTCCTCAGAAACTCGTGTGCCAGTTCGTGCGACACTACGGTGCAGTTGTTCTGCGCCAAAAACAAAATGTCGTTGTGTTCTTTTGGTTTTTGCCACAATGACATGCCAAAGTTTTCGGCATAGTACCCCTCGCATGTGCAGTCGGTCCACAGGGGCCTAAAGTAGCACAGATAAAAGTGAAATGTGTCCTCGCCGCGGCTCCGATGATCTGAGATCAGCGCCGCCGTGTCTGGCCTCTGCAAAAGGGTGGGCTTTTGCGCAACCATCTCGTCGCACTGTACCTCGACGTCCTCAGAAAAGGTATTCTTTATCCAGATTTTGAAAAACCGCGCCATCTCCCTGACGTACTCAAATTCCCATGAGCGCTTACCAAGATCGTCCTTTGGTATCAGAAATATGAAGTGAAGCAGCATACAAGAAAAAGAGAGTAGTTAAGATTGACCCTCAATACCCATCAGGGTTAGTGTAGATCTTATTTTTTCGATCTTGCGGATCTTCCAGGTTATGGTTTCACGCAGAGCCTCAACCGTAGGAGATTCTATTTTGGCCAAGATGTCATATGCTCCGAATGTGCCGTGAACCTCCTTTACGCCATCTAGCGACTTTAGTTGCTTTATGATGGCTTCTTCTGATCCGAGTTCACAGTTTATTAAAACGTAAGCTGTCGCCATGCTTAACGTATACACCACGGGTTATATCAATAAAGCTATTGCTGAAATCTATTTTTGGGAAATCCTGATGATTTCGTTCCAGATTTGGGGCGGGGCAGGCATTATGGACAGTCTTGAGATCCTCAGTAGTTCCCAGCCCCGAAATGCCTTGTTGGTTTTGATCTCCCCAAGTGTGACGGGCCTTGTGAGTCGTTTTTTGAACCTGACATCCACTACTACGAATCTCGGATCCTTTTCCTTTGGGTTTGGGTATGCCTCTGATGCAATCTCCATTATTCCGACTATCTGCTTTTGGTCTCCGCTGTGGTAGAAAAACGCAAGGTCACCCTTTTTCATCTGGTGCAGGTGTTTTAGCGCCAAGTTGTTGTGAACGCCGTCCCAAGTCGTCTTTTTCTCCTTTTCTAAAAGATCAAAATTGTAAGTGCTTGGTTCCTGCTTGAAAAGCCAGTAGGCCATGTCATCTAGTTTTGCAGAACCAATATTTGCCTTGTTGAAAAGAGTGTACCCCGGTACTGACTCACATATTATCAAAGGTTTTAGCCTAATCCTCAAATATGCTCTGTAGCCGGGGTAGCCCCATGTCGCATACCTGGGTGGACCCGGAAATCATGTTTTAGCATCATAGTCATTCCAGTCCGTCTGTATGCATTGTTAGGGCAATGATTAGTGTGTCAAACGAGATATTAATCGGTTCGGAATTTTTTGCAAGCCAATCAACGATGCATTTGAACAAGATTCGTGTTAATGCTTGGCCAGATGTTGGCGTATAGTGGCAATCGGCTTAGCCGTTCACGATAAAATCCGACAGCACCAACTCAAATCCGGAAACCGGTACACGGATTTTGAAATTCTCAATTACCTGCGAGTCGATCTCACCAATGACGCCGACCTTTTTCCCATCAACTATAATGTCGGCGGTTTTTCCCTGCGCAAAGATTGGGTTCGACGATGCTTTGGTACTGCATTCTATGCCAGAGTCCGTCTTCAGAAGAGACTGCAGGACCGCTTTTACTTCCGTAAAGCTGGAATCTTTGTGTGCGCTAAGGCACGCAAGCCCAATCAACTCTTTTATTGGAGCATCCGTTGAAAAAACGGTTCCAGTCTCAAAGAGTCTTTGTGGATATGATTCATGTATGTTTCGAGACAGGTTCTCAAGCATCCCTGGGAGCATCGAGTCACGAAGAATTGTGTATTCTTGGCTTTTTGATTCCAGAACTTCCAACATGTTAGAAGAGTCTCTTTTTGTTGCGTCATAAAGTATGTGTTTGCTTGTGAGACTAGAGTTGAGTACCTCTGTGAATCCGAGGCCCACCATTATCCGGCTTAGCTGATCAAGTTTTTTTGTAGTCTGGTTTTTTTGTCCAACCGATGTCGACGGTGGAAGGGAGGTAGTGAGGTTTTGTATTCCATACCCAAGTGCTACCTCTTCTACCAGGTCCATTGTTCCAAAAACATCAAAGCGGAATCTCGGAACGCTACAGATAATTTTTTTCCCCTTCACAGATGCGTCCAGCCTGCATTTTTTCAGACAATTACATATCGCAGCAGGGCTCAGCTTGAGGCCCAGCATCCTGTTTACAAAATCAGGATCAAGTGTCACGAGCCTTGCCTTGAATATCTGCGACGAGCTTTTTGCGTCCGTCTTTAGATCGTGTAGCGAAAACCCCAGCCCCTGCAGCGTCGTTGCCACGACTGCCAGTGTGTCCTCCGTGGCGTTTTTGTCGGTTCCGGTAACTTCGACTAGGAGGTTTTTGGTCTTTGTCGAGACCGTGGTAAGAGCAGAGTTGATTATCGGCGGAAGCGAGATGGTGTTTTTTAGTGCGTCCAAAATGATCGGCACTTGATCACCTTGTACTAGGTGGACATAGTCACGGCCTACGTCCATTTTTGTGAGGATCTCGTCTATGCTCATCTCATTTGTCATTGTGAGTGGAACGAACTTGTGCTCTTTTGATATGGTAGTATATGAAAGCGGGAGTGATATCTTGTCAAGGTCGTGGATTCCGACAGAAGCCTTTTTGCGCCTCCTTCCCACACCAAAGTGCAGATCTTCTTGCAGCGCAATAAGCTGCTTTATGGATTCGTCGTCGAGCCTGCCGTTTTTTGCAATTATTCCGTAGATGTATGGTCGTGCCTTTTTTGTGGAAGAGTCTGTCTTTATCAGGGCTGTTTTGTCAGATTTTTTTATCTTTAGTTTTTCTGCGCCCTTTTTTATCCCAAGCAGCCCCTGCAGCCCTGCGGCTATTCCGACATCTGTCGCATAGTCAGGCCTGTTTGGGCTGTACTCCACTCTGATGTAGTCCTTGGCCTCCTCTTCGATGTCTAGGCCCAAAAACGGCAGCGATTCCAGAATTTTTGATTTGCTAGTCTTGGAGCCAACTAGTTTTTCCAGCCTTTTGAGGTACAGTGTCACTACTGGCATTTTGATGCAGTCCTCAACCAGCCAAGGTTGTTGTTGTAAAATTCCCGAACGTCGTCGAGGCCGTACTTTAGCATCGCGATTCTCTCGATTCCTCCACCCCATGCAAGCACCGGTTTTGTGATTCCGAATGGCTTTGTTACTTCTGGCCTAAAGATTCCCATCCCAAACAGCTCGACCCATTTTCCGAGTCTTTCGTTGTATACCATCGTCTGCAGTGATGGTTCGGTGTATGGGAAAAACGTCGGCCAGAACTTGATCTTGTAGAGGCCCATCTTTTTGTAAAACTCCGTCTGTATTCCCATCAGGTTCCGCAGCGAAACGTTCTTTCCCACTACGATTCCCTCCACTTGGTTAAATTCTACCAGATGTTTGTAGCTGACCTTTTCGTTTCGAAATACCCTCCCAAGTGAAAATATCCTTGCCTCGTCCGGCTTGTTTTCTGCCAGATATTTTATCGTGACGCATGTCGTGTGTGTTCGCAGGACCATTTTTTTTGCGGCCTCAACATCCCAGTTGTATTTCCATCCCTTTTTGTGAGATTCCGATACGCCCCTGATCTGCGCGGCGCTTGCAAATTTTTCTGCCCCCTTTGTCTTGATGTAAAACGTGTCCTGCATTTCCCTTGCCGGGTGATCCTGTGGTGTGAATAATGCGTCAAAATTCCAAAAGCTTGGCTGCGCAAGGCTTCCCGTTATCTCGCTAAATCCCAGGCTGACAAAGACTTCGCGTATCTCGTCTATGGTGTCCTTGAGCGGATGCGTTCTTGCCGCATGGAGCCGCGGCACATTGGCTTCTACGTCTATTGCGCCGGTTTCCTCTTTTTCGGTGTCGATTGTCTTTGCCTGCTCGGAAAGCGAGACCGTTCTGGACTTGGTTGTCACCATTACCAAAAAGTCAGGTCGCCTCCTTATGGACTCGAGTGTGGCAGAGTCCTTTATCTGATCTACTGCCACTGTGTTTTCTGCTATGTACGAGATCATTTTTTCCTCCCTCGTCGGCGCCGGGTTTTTCTTTAGCGATACGATGTTTCCGTCTTGTCCTTTTTTGATTTCTATCCAGTCGTTTTTCTTTGCGTTTGCGATTGCCACGTTTATCTCTGGGCCGAGCTTTTTTTGCAGCTCAGAAAATGCCATTGGTTTTTGCGCAATCAGCCCCACGAGCTTTCTTTCTGGCAGCCCCTCCTGCTTTGCCCTTATCCCGTTAGAGCCGAGCTTCACAAAGGATTTTTCGGATTCCAGTACGGTTGCCAGGCTCTTGAGCCTTAGCCACTCTATACCCCTTCTTGTCTGATCAATTGAGAGGTTTGTCTTTTCTGCTATTTGTTCTTCGGTGAGGTTCGGGGTTGTCTTGAGAAGTTTGATTATTGTTTTTTCAATCGGGTGGAGAACTTGGGACAAACACAAAAACAATCCAAAAAGACTTTTTAAACCTTGACTTGACTCAACTTTGAGATGTCTCCTGACGATTTCATTGTCACACCGTGGCACGTCGAAGGCGAGATCGATTATGACAAGCTCATAAAACAATTTGGGACCGAAAAGATAACGCCGTCCCTCCTAAAACGAATCGAAAAGATCACAGGCGAGACTCACTTTATGCTCAGAAGGGGAGTTTTTTTCTCGCACCGGGAGCTCGGCAGGATCTTGGACGACTACGACAGGGGAAACAAGTTCTTTTTGTACACAGGCCGCGGCCCATCCGGACACACCCACATAGGACACCTAGTGCCATGGGTCTTTGCAAAGTGGCTGCAGGAAAAATTTGGCACCAACATGTATTTTCAGCTGACAGACGACGAAAAGTTCTACGCAAAGCAGGACCTTTCGCTTGAGGAGACCAGCAAATATGCGTACGAAAACGCCCTTGATTTTATTGCACTAGGCTTCAAGCCAGACAAAACAAAGATAATCATAGACACAAAAAACATCAAGACCCTGTACCCCCTTGCAGCCCAGGTCGCAAAAAAAATAAACTTTTCAAACACAAAGGCAGTCTTTGGGTTTACCGGCGAGACAAACGTCGGGATGATATTTTATACGTCGCTCCAGTCAGCGCCGTGCTTTATCGAGGACAGGCCTGTCCTGATTCCGCTTGGGGTAGACCAGGATCCGCACTTTAGAATAACGCGGGATGTTGCCCCAAGGATCGGAAGGCCCAAGCCGGCGCTAATCCACAACATCATGATACCTTCGCTTTCAGGACCGGGCGGAAAAATGTCCGCATCCGAAGAAAGCGGAACCATCTACACCACCGACTCGCCAGAAACAGTAAAAAAGAAGATAAACAAATACGCATTTTCCGGAGGGCAGGCCACCATAGAAGAACACCGGAAAAAAGGAGGCAATCCCGACATCGATGTGTCGTACCAGTATTTGCGGATATTTTTTGAGCCCGACGACAAGAAGCTTAAAACAATACATGACGACTACAAGTCCGGCAAGATGCTCACAGGCGAGCTCAAGGCGGTACTAATCGACAAGGTCACCGAGTTTTTAAAGTCGCACCAGCAAAAGCGAGAAAAGGCAAAATCCAAAATAGACGAGTTTCTGCTAAAGGACAAATGAAGATCCAAGTCGCATGTATTGACAAGCACGAAGCTGCAAAGCTTGCCAGCCTCATTTTCATAAAGGACGGAAACGAGACTTTCATCTCATCAATTTTGAACATTTACGACAACGAGCTTGTAATCTCCCTAAAAGACAAGTCGGCGCACTCGATAGTGTTTAGGGACAACTCCGAAGTCGAGCGGTTTGCAGACTTTATCCAGTCTGTTCTTGACAACACAAGCCAGATAGTCGACACCAAGCCAGTAGGCGAGACAGTCGAGATAGTAAAAAACTAGACCAACGACTTGTCCATTTCGCTGGACAGCGACTCTTGGACCTTAAGAAAGTAGAGCCTAGTAGAGCTCGGCATTTTTTCCAAGTTATTGTCCACTGCAATCATGAAATATCTGACTGCTCTTTTTGAGATGTCCAAGTTGAACTTCATTGGCAGGATGGCGTCCTGTTTTGCGTTTATCTTGTCCGCAAGCCACGGCGGAGCCATGTCCTTTGCCTCTTTGATTATCACAGAGTACCAGAATGCAAGGCTTTCAGGGTGCAGCCCTTCCTGGAGTCCCGTGACGTTTCTGACAAACTTTTTCATCATGCTGTTGATTATGCTCAAATCAGAGGCTGCTCGAGGTTTTTTGTTTTATTTCGATAAATCAAACAAGACTAAACAGTTTGTCAATTTTAAAGCAAATTGCCCTGCGAATCTATTTCAGAGTTGCGGATTCGTGTGCTGGAGATTCTTTTTCCGTCCCTTGCTAGGACCAGAGGAACCGTCACTATTTGCACCGGCGCAAGGTTCCTTTCCTTTCTTTGTTTGTTTAGGATCGTGCCCTGGTACGCTGTCTCGTCGCTTACTACCAAGGCCTGCACATCTCCCCATAGTACTGCAGGCCCAAAATCATCATCGAGCTGACTAATCTGGTATGACTTTCCAGGGAATTTTGACTTTATCAGCTGCTCCAGTGCGGAAAATCTCTTGGAATAGTCGTTTCGGATCTTTTTTCCCTTTTTTCTTGCAAGTTCATCACCGGTCAGGCCGATTATTACCGTATCTGAGATGGAAAACGCCCGCTCCAGCAGCGCAATGTGGCCGTTGTGTATGATGTCAAATGTCCCTCCCGTTGCGACTGTGCGAAATTGTGCCATGGTTCTAGTTAGGTGCCTATCGGATAAAATTATGGCGTGACCAAAACAATTGAGACCGTTTTGCTTGGGGCTGCAAGCGGAACTGCGTCAGGATCCCACACATATGTCTCGATAAAAAATCCGCCTTCGTGCTCTGGCGTCCATTCAACAGACGCAGTCTGCGGCTCTGCGGAGTCAAACACCCCTTCCGATATTCCGATGAACTCGACGGGAGCTTTTTCGCCAAATTCTTTTACCTGCGCATAGTAAACAAATGGCTGCTGCTGTTTTGTCAAAACTGAATACTGGATTGTCAGATCACTTGATATGGTGACTGTTTCTCCCACCCGGATCTGCGAGACCCTCTCCCCTATGCTGTCCGTTATCTGCACGTTGTTTATCGATATTAGTCGGGTTATTGCATCAAGGGAGACGTTTTTGACATCCGTAATTTTGGACTGGTACTCTTTTGATTCCGCAACTACCTTAAACGATGATGCCCTGTAGTCGATTTTACCATCGAGCTCGATGTCGACACTTGCCTTTGACGCAATGTCGCCTACCTCCATTGTCTGGATGCCGACTATTCTTGGCGGCATGAACGCATCAAACGCAATCAGGTGGACCCGCGTATCTGTGCTGGCAGCAAGGCCACCGTTTGTTATGGTTGCCGGCAGCACAACGGTATCTCCAATCAAAAGTGTGTCAGGCTTTACTTCTAGAAATTGCTGCTTTGCAGATGCCGAGTTAAACCCAAGCACGTTAATTGTTACCTCAGAGATCTCAGGATTAGGCGTTTCCGACCTTATGATAAATGGCGACTTTGATTTTGGCTGCACCATATCAAGTAATGTGGTTCCCGTCACGGTCTCCAGTGGTGATTCACCTCCAGGACCTGATGCCTTGCCGCTGTAAAATCCGACCCAGATCTTTACGTTCTTGACAGGAAAGGTCTTTGTGTTTTCGACCTCGCCTATTACCACGGTGTGGCCTTCTTCGTCTTTGTAGCTAAACGGCGAAGTGGATGTGAGTTTGACTCCGAGCGTGGACGGCGTTTCGGTAAGCTGGGCAAAGACAGGACCGAGTGGCAACAACAGCAATACAAGTGGCGCGGCAAGCATTCTTTGCATTTACTTCTAGTTACACTAGATGGTTAATCACATAAGAAATTTCATAATCTAAACAATGTAGACTAGAAGGTTTCACTAAATAATGAAGAATAAAAGAGAAGAAATGAAATTGGCTATCTTCTTTTTCTCATGCCGGTAATAACAAACCAGTAAACTAGACCTGGTGCCAAACCGACAATAAGTGGTATCCATACACCGATTGCTTCTGTATATGCTGCCATTCTAAATGTGGTTTCAAAATATCATATTTAAATCCATCCATTTATGTGCGAACGAGCTTAGATCGATGTAAGTGGACTGAAGGGGATTTGAACCCCTGACCTCCCGCGTGCAAGGCGGGCATTCTACCACTGAACTATCAGCCCTCAGAGAGGGGCTCCGTCGCGTGGATTTTAATTGTTGTCCTCAAATGGGGCAAGAATTTTTATTTGCAAAAACTCGAGCGCAAGACATGGTAGTAATGGAGTCCCAGGTCCAGCTCAGAAAGGGAGACAGGGCCCCAGACTTTGAGCTGCTTGGTGTTGACGACAAAAGATACTCACTTTCGAGTTTTTCTGGTTACGACGCAGTCCTTGTCATCTTTATGTGCAATCACTGTCCTTATGTCAAGGCAAAAGTCGATGCCATAAACGAGATCCAAAACAAGTTCAAAGGAAAGGTAGCAGTAGTCGGCATAAACAGCAACGACCCTGTTGCGTACCCAGACGACTCCTTTGATAACATGAAAAAGTTTGCCAAAGAAAGGGCGATTAACTTCTTTTATCTGGTCGACGAGACCCAGCAGGTGGCAAAAAAATACGGCGCAGTATGCACCCCAGACCCCTTTCTCTTCGATAAGGATAGAAGACTTGTATTCCACGGCAGAATAGACAATGCGATGAAGCCGGAAGACAAGGCAACAGAAAAGACAATGATTTCGAATATAGAAAAATTGCTTTCCGGCCAGCCAATACCAAAAGACTTTGATCCTTCCATTGGTTGTTCCATAAAGTGGAAGAGCTGACCACACACTTAAAAGACCGTTCTATTGGAATTTTTTTGAGGGCCGGTAGCTCAGCTTGGCTGGAGCGTTCGACTGATAAAACAGCCTTTCAGACATCGAAAGGTCGAGAGTTCGAATCTCTCTCGGCCCACCATTTTTAGATACTGCCAGATATAGATTCGACCCACTGCAGCACGGCCTCAAAGTTTTCGCTCACAAATTCCGCCTTGATGTTTTTTGCCTTGGTGTAGATGGCAAGGTGCAGGTTCCTGCCGAATTTGGGCTTGACTGAACTTATGGCCTCCGAGAAAAACTTGGCACCCTCGTCGGTTGCGCAGAATACCACAACTGCCATCATTCCCTGTTTTTGCCGCCAGACTCGAGTAAGGAATTTTTGCAAGTCCAGATCATACATCACATCAATGGCGTCTGACATGTCGCCGAGGCTCCAGGCCTGCCACTTCCTAGAGCCAAAAAAGCATGCAGCCGCCTGCGAGTACAGCACACTTTGCGGGTCTGCTGCAAGAACCGTGACATTTTTTTTGGGATCAAAATCATTGTGTGCAAGGCTCAGGATTTGAATCGAGCTTGACACTATGCCGGAAAACAGCTTTGCCTCGGACTTGCCTATTTTTGCCTTGAGGTACAGATCATCTATTGCGATAATCGCTGGAACCATGACTTCTACCATGATTTTTCCTGCGTCCGCTCCGGAATGCTGACAGTTTCTTATCAGCTGGTGCGCCTGGTTCTGCAGGCCGCCAGTCATGTATTCTAGGAATTTTTCTTTTACGCGGAAATAGTCCGCAGGAAACTCGAGTGTCTCCGTTCCGGATTCTATAAACCACAAGTTTGCGTTACCGATGTTTTTTTGCCGTATTATTCCCTCTGCTGCAAAAACGTTGAGATATTTTGTGATGGTGGCGCGGTTGATTCCAAGCCTTTCTGCAATTTCTACGCCGGAGAGCCCGATTTTTGACTCGGACAGAATCTCAATCAGTTTTTGCTGCACTTGATCTTGCTGGTAACCTCTGACCAATGTTGCTTTTATTATGGGAGCCAATTATTTATTCTGTCTTTAGCTGAGGCCGCGTTCACAAAAAACGTTAAATAGCATAGTACCTTAAAGTACGGTAACAGGTAAGTAAAATGCCAAAAGCGGGCTTCAAATCCATCACGGTCTCTGAAGAGGTCTATGACAAATTCTACGATGTCTTTGAGAAGAACAAGTCCGAACTGATGATGAAGGGCGTAAACAGCTTTTCTGGGTACGTCACATACATGCTGGAGCAGATGATGCACAAGGACAAGACCTTTGCCAGATATGCGCCAAAGATCGAAAAGGTTGCAGTCGACGACGACAGGGTCGTTCTAAAGGACAACATCAAAAACAGGATTGCCGAGGTCGCAATCCAAAAGGGCGAGCTGTTTTGCCAGCTTTGCGAGGAGAAGAACTGCGTACATGTTGGCTTTGTGTTTTCACTTCCCGACGTTTACGAAATTTTGAATTCCAGGGGAATCAAGCATCCCAGATAAAGGATGCAGGAGGTGGGATTTGAACCCACGAACCCCTAAGAGACGGGATCACCCATTATTAGATCTTAAGTCCCGCGCATCCAAAAGCAGGTCTTGCTTTCTTTGGCCAGGCTCGGCTACTCCTGCGACATAGCTAATTTTTGACAAAGATTTAACGGTTTAGCGTTCTGTGAAATTTCCTTAGGTATAATTAGGATTAACCAAGAAAAAAATTGTGCTTCGATAGCTCAGCCTGGTAGAGCGTTACCTTGGTAAGGTAAAGGTCGCGGGTTCGGATCCCGCTCGGAGCTTATCATTTTATGTGAGCCTTTCTGAAATTCTGCAACTCGTAGAAGGATTTCAATAGTTTTTTATCAAAAGCTCAGTCTGGCCTGTCCGCTTTGCAGAATTGGAGTTGATTGCGCGGTTTGCCGCTATTTCCACTATTTTCCAGTCCCTTGAGAAAAGCGATCTTACCTCTTTAGAGTTTGAATTAGAGTGTAATATCTTGCAGCCCCTGTCCGACAGCTTTTCAGACACCGCTACCAGTTTTTCCAGATCCTTGTATCCAAAGTCCTTGTTTGTGTAGCTCGTAAAGTTGGCTGTCTTGCTTACGGGCTGGTATGGCGGGTCAAAGTACACAAAGTCGCCCTTTTTTGCGTCCTGGAGTACGGATGCAAAGTCACGGCAGCTTATCTGGATTCTTTTTGACCGGAGGGTGTGGCTTACCGCCAGAAGATTCTCCTCGTTTACTATATTTGGATTGGAATATCTTCCTAGCGGGACGTTGAACTTGCCCCTGCTGTTTACCCGGTACAGTCCGTTAAAGCAGGTCCTGTTAAGAAACAGTAATCGCGAGACTTTTTCTATTTGGCTTTTTGGCTCGTTTTCCCTTACACCATAATAGTAAGAGTCGGGGTTTTTGTGATAGTTTTTTGCGTGGTTCTGCAGAGATTGTATAAGCTCTTCTACCCGGTCACGGATTGTTACATATGCCAGCACCAAATCAGAATTTAGGTCAGAGACCTTGCAGCGCATCTGCGGATTTTTCTGCAGCAAGTGAAATAATACCGCCCCCCCTCCCAAAAACGGCTCAAAGTAGCACTCAAACTCTGACGGAATGTGTTTTGATATAGCATCGATTATCTGCCTTTTCCCTCCCGCCCACTTGACAAACGGCTTTGGTTCTACTGAGAATATCTGGTGCGTCTTCAATAATACTGGATGTCACAAAATCATATCCAAGCCCAAGACAACAAAAGATCACAACATGTGCAATATTTTTTAATCAAACGCTACGCTAACCGTATTCAAAATAAGAGAAAGGAAAAGGGTGTAGGGTTTTAGTCCCACTTGGACCAAGCTGCCATCCATCTGTACGTCCACGTGTTCAGTTTGCATCCCAGTGCGGCCATGGTTGGAGCCAATACGGCACCAGCGCCGGCACCCAGTGCAACTGGACTGTTATAGAACTTGCCTACGGCAGGCTCTATTGGAGTCATGTATGGGGGCAAAGTTGGTCTTGGATATTTGAATGCAGTCTCTAACGGGTCAGCAACCGTGATTAGGTTTACCATGTTGAACAATGGCAGTGACAATCCGCACATGACTCCTCCGAACAGGATGAGTGAGTGCTTGTTCCTCTTTGTTGCCCAGTAGGCCAGATCTATCAGCATTGCTGATGGCAGCCAAACCGGTGTGACAATGAAGTCGTATGGGTATCCGAGTGCGAACCACGCACCTTTGGCAACCCACGTATAGACGGTCATTATCAACGCGTAATACGTTGCCGTTCCTGGAACTCCCGTAAATGTCAGATAGTAGCATGCGCCGACTACCAACATCAGTGTTTGCGATATTGAGAATATGACAAACGATGTCCAGGCCCAGTCAGTGTAGAAGATGTAGTCTCCTGCATTGATTGTAAGCAGGGTAGAGTTTACTGCAACCACTACTATGAACAAGTAGTGAGTACATCGTCTAAGCCAGACCATTAATCCATGTACAGAGACCGTGAGTATATAAAATTTTAGACAATAAACGAGATCGGATGAATGGGATCGCAGCCGACGCTGGGGGGTTTTTGATAAAAATAAGAAAAAGACAGGAACCTTCTCTTATGTTCCAACGAACAAGGAGATCAGAACTGTTCCGACAGCGGTTCCGCCTAGTGTTGCGGCGAGAATGCCGTTGCTCTTCTTTTTGGTGCCCTCTTCATTTACCTTTATGCAGAAGAGATAACCAATTGCCTCAATTATAGTCAGGATGATAAAGGCATAGTGACCACTGTTTGTTGGATAAGCCCATGGATAATAGAAGTATCCTGCTGCCGTACCACCAAATGTTGCTAGCCATGCTGCGATGTAAGATAGTGTGATGATGCCAGTCATGTTTTCAACACGTCTGCCAATCATCTTCTCTACATCAGCACTGGTTGCGCCTCCGCCACCTGAGCCAAATCCTTTTGGTAGAGTCATTTGTGTTAGTAACCGATGGAATACTTTTAAGCCTTTCTAAAGATCCAGCCTAGTACCGATCAGAGTTTAAAAATAAGAAAGGAAAAAAGAGGATTTTTGCCTATGGGATGGATCTGCTGTACAGTTTGCCTTCTAGGGCCATCTTGTACAT
>CAZITM010000033.1:0-14651 GCA_964542205.1 uncultured Candidatus Nitrosotenuis sp. | reverse complement strand
AAACAGATATTTTGGTCTGCGACGTCTTGTCCAAAACCCTCCAGAATGGGTCTGATCACTTGAACAACTTTATCTCAATATGTCGCATAACGCTTCAAATTGCTAACAATTCTTTCCACTTCTTTTTCAGACAAAATGTCTTGTCTATGCTCAAGAAAGTCATTAATTTTCTCTAGACTGGACACAAAAACAGTTCTGTAATTTCGATTATATCGTATATTGCCTTGAATGGACAGCAATACATTTGTGACTGAAATGTTTCTAATTATAGGCTTTAGAACAAACCACAAGACTCGACCCGCTCTATCAGTTTGCTCATGTGGGCTGAAACCGTTGTGATTTTTTGCAAAATCATTGCTCCAGTTTTTTACTTCGATTACAAAAACGCCTTTTCTTGATACCACAACAAAATCCATTTGTGCTGATCTGAGATTCTTTTGCTCATTGTATGAAATCCAATATGGCAACTCAATGCGTACACCGCACAACACATGATAATCATCACCTAATGCAGACAGGCACTCGATGACTTTATTTTCTCCTTTAGCACCAGCACGAAGTCGCTTGTTCTTGTTTTTGTGGAATTTGAGGAGTTTTCTTTTTTTACGCCATCTCTTGATAAATCCGAAAAACCCAGCATCCTTTTCCTTGAGGCTTGCCTTGAGCTTTTCATAGGCTACTGGAATGTCTTCAATTTTCTTTACCTCTTTTGGATATTTACTTAGGAGCTGTTTTTCACTGTCGGCACGACCGTAGATGATTGCCAAATTAGTTTATCAAATGACGCAAAAAGTTCTTAATGCTAAAGCTGTTCATTTTTTACTACACAAAAAGCCATACCAATGTCAATTGCCCTGGTGGTTCAAAACTTGAATTGAATAAAACCAACAAATCACCTAAATACAAAATCAAAAACCAACTATCATGACATTTGAATTCATAGTTTTCTTTACCGCCTTCAAGTACGTTTTCGTAGAGGGCGGAGAACAGGCTCTGGTCGGAATAGGAACGCTTGCCAGGATAGGGTATCGTCAAACATTCAAGATTACATTGCTTGGGTTGACAGTAGGTGTGGCACTTTATTTTCTGTTTTTGAATGTTGTTGGGTTTTTCCAAACCAACATAGTCGAGATTGCCCTTGGGATAGGACTCCTTTATTTCAGTTATACGATGCTCAAAGAGTTCTTTGAGATTGGCCAAAAAGAAGACACGGCCAAATACAAGATAGGATACTTTTACATTGCTATGTTGGAGGCAATTGAAAACTCTGTAGCCTTGGCAACATTTAGCCTGATAGAGATATCAAGTGCCATAACTGGCGCCATACTTGCAATCGGCCTGATTGTTGGGCTGTTGTATGTTGGGATAATCAAAAGAATTCCACTAAAGCTGACAAGACTTGTTTCGGGAATATTACTCGCACTTACCGGAATTCCGCTGATAATCTACGGATTAGACGTTCCATATCCGGATATAATGGAGTGGCTGATTCCACCGCTGTCGTAGATACAAAGGATCAGCCGCCCACAAAAACCACACATGATAAAGTCTTGATTATATCCAAAAATGAAGAACATATGGATATAGACGCAAATCTCTTTGTCCTTATTTAAGAATCCCGGATTATCTAGATCGCATGGGATAGGTTTTGCGTTGACTCGGTTAAAAGAATCTGAATAATTAAAAACTTGTCATATCGATAAAAAATACAGGTGCTAAGACCTGTTATTGAATTCCATATCTATGCATTTTTCACAAACTGTCGCTGCCTGAGCCGCTCTTTTGGCAGCTTCGGCAAATGCATCAGTTACTTCCTGAACTTTTCTTCGTACTTCTGCATCATTACTGGTTATCTGGGCCAATTGTGTGATAGTAAGTGCAGCTAACTGAGCAGCTTGAGCAGCCTGATTTGCCGCCTGCATGTTCTCAGCTATTTCTTTATTCTCTACAGATCTTCTTGATGCTCTTATGGATGATTGGCATGCCTCTTGTGCAGATTGCATAGCGTTTTTCGCATTGTCTTGTGGGGACATTCTAACCAATATGCTATGAAATTATAAAAGAAAATCCTTGATTAAATCAAGTAAAAATTTAACAATTCAAATCTAATCTACAGAATACTCATAAGGTGTTGAACTGATTCCAGCAGCAACATTCATTCCAAGCACAACTGAGACATTCCTTTGCTGATCTTGCTTTTCTACACTCAGAAGGCAAACAATTACAGTCGGCACATTTTATTTCCATGTTTTATGATATCATTTAGTCGAAATAAGCATTTTTCCAAGCGTGTTTAGGACTATCCTTGAGCGACCTCGCTCTAGTCGTTCTACGTCAACCAGGCCAAGCTGAACCAATCCCTTTGATTCAGCATTTCCCTGAATATGATAGCTCAAAAGAGGCTTTCCAAAGTTGGTGATTTTTGTAAGCTCTTCTAGGCTTTCTATAGCGCCTCCAGAACTATCGATTGCCTGTAAGATTTTGATCTTTGCATCAGAGACTATCTCGTTGTAGCTGAGCTTCAAAATTGGCAACATCATCGGTTTTCCCTCGGCATCGATCCCAAACGCCTTGATTCCATTAACAAAGGCACAAGAAAGTGCCGCACAACCAATCATTTTGTCGCCCGCACTCACGTTTATGAGAATCTGTTCAAATTGGCCCGCCTCTTTTTTCAATATGTCCGCTACATGTTCCATTGCACTCCTGATGACATCGGGCATCGTTATTATTCTCAGAGATATTGGTATGCCAAGTGTGCTCCTAAGATTGCGCGAAAACTCACCCACCTCATTTTTGTCTTTTTGATAATGGAATAGGACAAGCTTGTGTATTGGGAAATTCCTAATCCCTGCCAAGATTCCCTCACGGTCCTCTCCAAATGTTGCAATCTGTATGGTTTGTTGTACCATTGTGTTGCTGATTGTATCTAATACTAAAGTATTAAGTTGAACTGTTCAATTTTAGTCTGAATTAAACCATTCTATGAACAGTTCAAAAAAATCTTGCCAGATCTGGAAAAAGTCTTTTATAATTTTTAAAACAGGATTTTTTTTGCATGGAATCAAAACTTGCATTCGCGGAAAACAGACTTCATGACATCACACATTGGGGCATTAGAGCGTCAATTGGTGCAATTTTCATCTTTCATAGCATTAAAAAATTCAGCCCAAGCTGGCAGGAATGGCTTGTTAGTAATGGTTTGCCAGCTGAATTACAGATGCCAATTGCGCTTGCCGAGTTTTTGGGTGGAATATTATTGATTACAGGCGTGCTTACAAGAATAACTGGCGCAGTATTTTCGATAATCCTACTTGGGGCAATTTTCAAAATTAAGGGATTGGATAAATTCGCAGGAGGCCAGTTTACCGGCTGGGAGTTTGATCTTGTAATGCTTGCGGCATGTTTAATGATAATAATCACAGGACCTGGCAGAGTATCCATTGCAAATGTGATAAAAAAGATCCCAAAATATCTCAGCTGATATTTTTTATTCTTTAATAGTTCAAGAAAAAATAGCTGAATCTAGAAAAAATCTTTTAAATGATCAGATCAACATTTGTGCGTGAAAAACAATTATGTCACAATGGGAATTGCTGGAATAGTTGTTGTGATAGCCGTAGTTTTCGCTGGAAGTTATCTTGTTAGTACACCAGAAAATACCGCTCAGCAGAGTTTTGGCTCTGTTGACACCACGACGGGTTCCCCCATGTTTGGTTCAAGCTCTGCCCCGATCACAATAATAGAATTTGGAGATTATCAGTGTCCGCAATGCAACAACTGGTTTCATAACACAAGGCCACAATTAGAGACAAATTACATTGAGACCGGAAAAGCTAAACTTGTTTTTGTAGATCTTGCCTTTTTTGGACCTGACTCTACTAATGCAGCCGAGGCAACCTATTGCGCAGGCGATCAAGGAAAATACTGGGAATATCACAATATTTTGTATTCTAACCAACAAGGAATCAATGATGGCTGGGCAAGTCCCGATAATCTCAAATCGTTTGCTTCACAACTGAATCTTGATAGAGACCTCTTTGATAGCTGCATTGACTCTGACAAGTACAAAAACAGAGTTGAAAGAAACGTTCTAGAGGCCAAAAGAAACGGAGCCAGTGCCACGCCTACATTCATAATAGTTGGTTCAAATGGTGACCAACAGACAATCGAAGGCGCACAGCCATTTTCTGTGTTCAAGCAAGTTTTGGATTCAATGACATGAATCATGACATACTGAAAATAGTCTTCTCAGATCGTAAGTATTTTGTCATTGCGGTGGTGCTCGGTGTCGGTTTTTTCATCCCGCTTTCAATAATATCCGAGTATATCTTTGTCAGTCCGTATCTTGTTATGCACGTTCCACTTAACGGAATACTTGGCTTTGCATTAATAATTGCAGTATCTGTATTGTCTGGAATTGTAATTTCAATGAATGTGTATAGGATTAGACTATTGCAGCAAAGCAAAACCAAGATGGGCGGAAGCCTGTTTGGTTCTATAATTGGAGCTTCGGCAGGAGCATGCAGTTGCGGCCCTGTTGGGTTTGCAGTAATCTCTACATTTGGAACAATAGGTGGGGTGGCAACTGCGTTTCTCTCAAATTATGAAATTCCACTAAGACTTGGTGCCATTGCAATTCTTGCCTATACATATTATGCAACAACAAAAGCTTTGACCTCTGAGTGCAAGCTCAAAAATAATTCTTGAATGATTCAAGAAAAAATTGCAGGATCTGGAAAAACGTTTAATACTTTTTTGAGGAACGTTGTCTTCAATGAATCAAAAGCTAAGGATGCTGGCAATATTTGCGATTTTACCAATGATGGTAATTTCAGCATCGCATATTGCAACAGCACAAACAACTGACAAGGAGCCAGGTTCTGTTCTAAAACTTTCACGGGAAAGTGTTCCTGCAACCATACCGATGCATAAAGGATGGTTTGATGGAAAAGCCGTATACTATATCATAACAGATTCCAGTGACAGAAAGCACGCATCTACGATCTCAAAAGCTCAAAAATGGAAGGTAGAGCTTGCACCTCCCCTCGCCAAGACACCAAAAAACTCACTTGACGCCGTTTACATGTTCACAAATGGCAAAAAAGGCAGTGGAATTCACGGCTTCCAAGATGAGGTCTTTACAAGCACTCCAGCACAAGCAGACAAGTACACCGCGATTAGATCGGTTGTACATGTCACATGGAAGGATCCATTAAAAGCAACTGAACTTGATTCAGTCAAAAAAATACTGGATGCAGAAAAGAGCGGCCTAGTTACACTCCGACCACTAAATGGCGTTGTTTTGAACATGCCGCAAATTGTCTGGCCAGGTGGACAGATGCAATTAAGAGAAGACAAAACCATCGCCGATGGCATGCCATACGTTGGTGGTCAAGTCACAAACATCGACACAAAGAATATGAAAGTCACATTTGTGGCACACAGAGGTTGGGGTCCAGACGGCCGAACTATCTACTATATAGTTACTGATGCCACACCTACAGATCCTGCAAAGATGATGGGAGTCATTGATGCACCAACACTTGCACCAACACTAAAGAGTCCTGCAGCAGTAGATCTGTTTCAGTTTATGAATGGGGTTGAAGGCTCAGGGCCGATGGGATTTCAAGCAGGAATCGCCGCATCTGCACCGGGTGACAAGAACTATTCACCATTATGGAGAATTTCCATGATAATGTGGAAAGATCCGGCAGATGCAAGAATACTGGAGACCACAAGCGACATCAACGCAATCAACTCAGCTGGTCTGATCGATGTTTCACTGGCAAGGCCAATGGATAAAGATCATGTCGTGAACTGCCCGTTCATCAATCCGTTCCAGTAAAACGGATTTTCCTTTTCTTTTTCATATTGACGGTTTAACAGTTAAAGAAAAAATTGTCTGATCTGGACAAATTCTTTAATATTTTTCAGGCTAGCTTTGTGCGTTGAATTACCAATATGTAGTAGCAATTGTGGGTGGATTAGTTGTGGCTGGCATAGTTTTAGGACTTTATGCCTACCAACAACCAGATTTCTTCACAAATGATACCGAAACAGACAAAACATTAGCCACAAACCAAGAGAAAATCCAAACCACAAACGGAATTAAGCACATCGTACCACTTGACGAAATCAAAAGCGGTGGTCCGCCAAAGGATGGCATTCCATCTATTGACAATCCTAAATTTGTTAAAGATGCAGAATTTATCTCAGATGATGATCTAGTCATTGGACTAAGGCTCAACGGAGAAACCCGTGCATACCCATTGTTCATTTTGGTCTGGCATGAAATTGTAAATGACAAAATAGGAGATGCCCCAATAGCTGTAACATACTGTCCGCTATGTTTTACAGCACAAGTGTTTGATAGAACCCTAACCGACACAGAGACAGAGTTTGGAACATCAGGCAAGCTCTACAACAGCAATCTGGTAATGTATGACAGAAACACTGATTCCATGTGGAGTCAGGCACTTGGAAAAGCAGTAGTTGGAGATCTGACTGGACATGAACTAGAAAGAATTCCATTCGATTTAGCAAAATGGTCAGACTGGAAGAAACTATATCCTGATACGGTAGTGCTTTCTACTGATACCGGCCATTCCAGACCATATGGCTCTGATCCGTATGGTGACTATTACACTGATTCGCGAATAATATTTCCTGTCAAAAACTCAGACGACAGAATGCATCCAAAGGAGATAATCTTGGGATTTGACAACAATGAATCATTCAAAGCGTACAAGCTTTCAGACATTGAATCACAAAAAATAATCAATGACAAAATAAATGAGAAAAATCTAGTGCTTGTATCGGTAGTTCCATTTCTAGTGCGCGCATTTGATAGAAACGTGGACGGCCAAATCTTAGAATTCACACTAGATGGCAATAATATGGCCGACAAACAAACAGGCTCTAAATGGAGTCTTGAAGGTGTGGCAATATCAGGGCCACTGCAAGGAAAACAGCTTGACAGAGTATCATTTAATCCAGGCTTTTGGTTTGAATGGGTTGCATTTCATCCTACAACTGAGGTCTACCAGACAACTTGAAGCCAATAGTCAAATCCGCGATATTTGGAACAATAACAATTTTTGCGTATCTTGGAGTCGTGGTGATTACAACGCCTGCGCTAGATCCAATCAGTGCAATGTCTGCTGCAATTCAGCTAAACTCTCCAATCATAGCTGGAATGGGAACAGGCGTTGGAGTACAATCGTTTCTTTCTGATTATTCAAAGAAATTTGGCTGCAGTCTTGCAATGAAGCGAAGAACAGCCGGCGGAAATTCTAGCAGTACTGCAATTGCGTCATTTTTTTCATTTTTTTCACTGATCCCGCTTGGCTGCTGCGGCTGGTGGTTATACGCAATATCATTTCTGCCAAGTATTTTTGGTACCGGCATATCTGCTGCTCTGATTAATTATAGCCAGCCACTCTCGTATGCAGGCCTTGCCATAACTTTTGGATTTAATGTGATAACCTATTACAAAATAAGACAAAAGCAAAAACTGCTAAATTAAAAACCTGAACAGCCAGTAATGGAGGGGATACGAGTTGGATGTGCTGGCTGTCCAAGTTTTTTGGGCGTTAGAGACGTTACAGTATTCCATTTGGGATGTTTTACGATCTCCGCTTACCATGGTTTGCTAGGATTAAAAAACAGAGTCTGCAATCATACAATTTTTTGTTCAACAGTTCTAGATCTTTCTTATATCCATCAAATGACCAAAATTCGCCATGGAATCAAAAGACTGTCAGACTTGTGCCTCTTGTCCAACTGAAATGTTGCTTCGTGGTCTAAGGAAACTGCTTGGGCGAAATAAAAAACAATGCTAAGTTTCAAATCAATATGATCTAGGAAAACCTCACATCAAAATTTTGTTGATCATAAAAACATTGAATGTCCAATTTGTAATAGTGTTGGTGCGGTTCCTCATAGAATGAGAATACCTCATGCATACAGTTTTTGAATAATGAGGGAGGCACCAACCCATGGTAACCAGAAATAAACGATCGCCAGACGAAAAGACTCGAATTGTCATGGAATCGTTGACCACAAATATTAGCGTGGCAGTGATATGCTGCAATTCCTCCATCATGTATCTTATCATTTTTGTCTAAAAGCGCCTCAATGTTTAGGATGGTGACAAAAAATCTTGCCTCTTAGATCTTGTATTGATGCATCGTATTGTTGTTGAGTGAGATGCGTTCGTACAATCTTTCCATTTTCACCATCACGCCGTTTAATTCTGAATTTGAAAACCTTTTCATTCTGCCTTCATATCGGCCATAGATCCAAGGTATTGTGATGAAGGGAGTAATAGCTAGTGCCGGTCAATATCGAAATTATGATGTGGAAGTAAAAGGAGCAGATTTTACCTCGCCTCCATTCTACGATGTTCCAAAACACATGAAAAAACTACTTGAAACTTTGAATAACAACTCTGACGAATTGCGACCAATCGAGCTTGCAGCTCAGATACATTATGATTTTGCATGGATTCATCCATTTGAAGACGGAAACGGCAGAATAGGACGACTGTTACTGAATTTGATTCTTGTACGAAATGGTTACCCGTTTGCCGTGCTCAAAAGCGTTGACAAACCGCAATATCTTAGAACACTAAGGGAATGGATATTTCTGGTAATCTCAAACCGTTTTTGATTTATGTGGCAAGATGTGTTAAACAGACATTGGTTCTTTCCTCATGGCAAAAAAGCCAAAGAAAGAAGACGAATTTTTACCACTTGGAAAACTGGCAAAAAATACGCCATATTCTGCTGAATATCTGAGCCTGCTTGCCAGAAAAGGGCGTATTGATGCCATAAAAGAGGGCAAAACTTGGAAAAGCACCAAAAAAATCATTGATACCTACATAAAAGAACAAAAGGGAAAATAGTGAATTTCTCCGCCTCTCTATATTCCCAAATGAAAGGCGCGGGGGATGGGATTTGAACCCACGGGTCCTTGCGGACATGGGATTAGCAATCCCACGCCCTACCAGGCTAGGCGACCCCCGCTCAAAGGGGCTTGGCTGGTTCTGTAAATAAAGTCACTCTTCGCCGGATCTGGTATAGTTCTCTACAATGCTTTCAAGGCGCATTCTTTTTCCACCGACTATTTTCAAATCAACTGAGATCTTTTTGTTTTTGATTGTGATGATGTTGTACGTGTTTTCAAAGAGGCCGCGAACCCGCTCAGAAGATGCGGTGCCGGCATTTACTATTGAGAGCTCCTTAAAGCTCCAAATCCAGGGCCGGTGCTTGTGGCCGCACAAGACCATGTTAACCTTTGTAGCAAGAATTGTACGCAACACGTCGCCGGCATCAATAACTTCGACTCGCGCCGAGCCGGTATCAGGAATTCCAACCAAGTGGTGGTGCATTGCCAAAATCTTTATCTTGTTTTCGTATTTTTTCATGGTTCTCTCAAGCCACAGGTTCTGTCTGTATCCGACTTCGCCCTCGTCCCTGTCAGGCCTTGCAGTGCCTAATGTCACAACTACTACGTCGTCTCCAAGCTCGTTTACCGTCTCGAACGGAAAATACTTTTTAAACAAAAGGTATCCGGTGTTTCTATAGTCATGGTTTCCAGATATTGCGATTATTTTCTTGGTCTCGAGCCTGGAGAGAAGCTTTTTTGCCTTTTCGTATTCCTTGGTTAGACCCTCGTTTGTCAGATCGCCGGTAACAATTACGGCGTCGGGCTTGAGTGCGTTTACCTCCTTTATGACCTGCTCAAAGACGTCCTCTCTGAACTGCGAGCCGACATGAATGTCTGATATCTGTACGATTAACATGGCCTGATATGCAAAATTTGCAGTAATCTACTTTTCTACAATTTCCGCTGATTAAGAGTTAAATAATGATCGCAGGCTCAACTCAATGGTTTGGGCAAAAAAGCAACCGTGATCCGCGGTGACGGGATAGGCCCCGAGGTAGTAGATTCTATGATCAAGGTTCTCAAAGAATGCAACATACAAGCCGAGCTCATACTGGCAGATGCCGGCTCTGAGCAGTGGCAAAAAAACGGAGAAAAAGACCCATCCTACATACCTGATTCCACAATGGCTCTGCTAGAAAAATCAGACGCATGCTTTAAGGGCCCGACCAGCACCATACCAAAGCCAGGTGCCCCAAGGAGCGTTGCAGTGACACTGCGGCAAAAATTCGAGCTATACTCTAACATACGTCCTATCAAAACATACAAGCGAGTAACGCCAAACTATGACCTGGACTTTGTGTGCTTTAGGGAGGCAACAGAAGGCCTCTACACAGGAATCGAAGTTCAGCTGACAAGCGACGCGGCAATCGCAATCCGCAAAATAACGAGACAGGGATGCCAGAGATTTACAAACGCCGCAGTAGAGTGGGCAAAAAAATACCGCATGACAAAACTCGTGGCAATAACAAAACGTAATATTTTGAAAATAACTGACGGGATTTTCCTAGACGAGATTCAAAAAGCAGCACAAAAGGTGCCAGGCCTCGAGGTCCAAGAGCTATACATCGACAACATGATGCAGCAGCTGGTGGTAAATCCGTCGCAGTTCAACGGCGCAGTCTTGGCAAGCACTAATCTCTTTATGGATATAGTGTCCGAGCTAGCATCAGGAATAATCGGCTCTATCGGCCTTGTGTATTCGTCAAACATGGGCGACAGATACGCGATGTTTGAGGCGGCGCACGGAAGCGCGCCCTCCTTTAAGGGCCAAAACAAGGTAAACCCGACAGCGGCGGTTCTGTCTGGCGCATGGATGGCCGAATATCTAGGAGAATCACACATTCGAGACGCAGTGTTTGCCGCAACAGAGCAGGTCATAAACGACGGAAAATACGTCACTTTTGATATCGGCGGCACAGCGACCACCACACAGATGACCGATGAAATCTGCAGACTCGCAAAAGACAAACTGCGAAAATAGTCAACTGATTGTTGAGTCAAAAAAAGGCTCTCGGCCTCGGCATATTGCTCACCCGATGATCTGAAAACCGTGCTCTATACGTCAGATGATCTAATGAACACTTTTTGTTGCGTGCTTGCAAATTAGGTTATCTGCTATGTATTGAGCTTAAATTCGCTGGAATCATACTTGGCGTGTCAGCAAATAGATTCAAAGGGCTAACTGGCACTCGAGAATTTAAGAGATTTTTTGATCATCTTCCACCAGGAGAACCAATAAAAAAGGAATTACTTGATGCCATCAAAATTTTGCAAGAAAATTATCTGCAGGGTAACAAGATAACACATGATCTGTGGCCACAAAAATATGTCAAAAAATATGGTATAACCAATCTGTGGCGACTCCGACTTGACTCTGGCTGGAGGCTTATGTACACAATCTTTGATGAAAAAGATGGATTTGTAATATGCATCTTTGAAGCGCTACCGCATGGAAAATATGAAAAAAGATTCGATTACTAAACTATAACGGCACTGAGTTGCGTTTCAGCCTTTTCAACTTTGCATTATCTGCATGTATCCAGATTATCGAGCCATCTTTATCATAAATTATCTTACAGGATTCTTCCAGATAGTCCAAAACTGCCTTGAATGTCGGATACTGAACCTGTTTTGGAAGTGCTCGCCAGAGCTTGTTTTTCGATGGATAATCGCCAGCACTAAGGATTGCCTGCTCTATCATCCTGATTGTTTCTAGTGTGGGGTTTGCAGTGTCTGCCTTTGAAGGACGCACCTTGTGCCTTTTGCCTTGTAAAACCTTACTCATCATTCTTTATAATGTATACATACATATATGTATAGCTATAATATGTTTACGTACATATTCACAATTTTTGGTTTTTTGTTGCTTCCAATACGATGAGTTCCTCAAAGAAGATCTTCTTTTTTGCAAGAATCCTGGTTGCAAGGCCTTTCTTTTTTGCCTCTTCGATCATTTTCTGATAGTTTGCAAGCGACGATGTTAGCATGAGCATCTTTGCGCCAAGTTTAAGGCAAGAGCTCGCAGACTCGATTATCTGCAACGGCACCGCGAGGCCTTCTGGGCCGCCATCGACTGTGCGGTCATGTATCTTTTCTGATGGAAGGTACGGCAAATTGCATACGACCAGATCAAACTTTGCCCCAATTGCAGACGCACCGTCGCAGCAAATGAGGTTCCGTATGTCTCCTTGGCTTTTGAGGGCAACAAAATCAATGTCTGTTGCAACTACGACGGCAAAGTTTTTTTCAAGAATCTTCCTGAGGTAGCCAGAACCTGTGCCTATCTCGAGTGCAGCCTGGCCGTATTCGTTTGCGATGTGCTCTGCCAGAAAAAAGGTGTCCTCCGCAGGGGAATATGTCTCAGCTGATCTGTTTTGCAAGCCTGATTATCTCGTCTCCGTCTAGCTCCTCTAGTCTTTTATCTGATTGGATGTTTTTCCCAAATTTCTTTAGTATGTTGCCTACTGTTTTGCGCCTGTACGAAAATAACTTGTTTACCGACTCGATGGTCTCGGCAGGGATTGTCCTCTTTTTCTCGAGTCGCAATACCACGGAATCGACCTTTGGCGGGGGTTCAAAGTTGTTCCTGTTGACAGACATGACTTTTTCTATCTCAAATGCGTGATTTGCAATCACCGATATTGCGCGCATCTCCTTTTTTCCCATAGAGAGGATTTTTTCGGCAAACTCTGCCTGGACCATTACCACTGCGCGCAAAAACTTTTGCTGCGCAAGCCACTCGATTGCCCGCCTGCTCTCAGAATACGGGAGGTTTGACACAAAAATGGTAAACTCTGCGTCTGCCAAAAACCCGTCTCCGTACATCAGCTCAAGATTTGGGATCTGCGAGAGCCTGAGGATTGCCTCGGAGTAGAGGTGCTCGTCTTTTTCCACCGATACTACTGACTTTGCCCTCTGACACAGGTATGGAGTCAGGATTCCCACGCCGGTGCCAACCTCAAGGACGGTGTCTTTTTTGGTGATCTGTGCCGAGTCGACTATTTTCTTTGCGATGTTTTGTGATAATAAAAAGTGCTGCCCAAGTCTCTGCCTTTTCATTTTTTGACAAAGAGCGTTACTTTTACCTCGCCGGTAATCTCGTCCATTATCCTTTCAGCGATCTGTTTTTGCGGCTCTTTTAGGCCAACCCTTTCTTGCAGGTCGTTAAAGTCAACAAATCGCTGTTTTTCCCGCTCTTCCAGAATGGCCTTCATGTATGTTTTACCTATGCCGGGAATCAACTCTAGTGCGTGGATTCTTGGTGTGAGTGGTTGTGCGTTGTTGATATAGTCGACAAACCTTTTTTCGTTGTTTTTGACTATTGTGTTTACGACGTTTCGTAGCTCGCTTTGTGCGGCAGCAGAAATGCTGTTGTAATCAAGCTTGCCAAGAACCGACATTATCTTCGTCCTGCCTTCCTTTCCAATGTATATTCTCTCGCCAATCTCAAAGGTGGTATTTTCCATGCCTAGCACCTCGAGTAGTGTAAGCCTGTCTTCGCCAATTGCAGTTATTATGATTCCCTCGCGGCCACGCACTGTAGTGGATTTTCCACGCGTGATATAGTCTAGTACATATGCATACTCTTCATACTTACGTGGTGGGCTAGAACTCCTTTCCAAGAAAATCCCTATCCTTACTAGTTCCCCTTGAGTATGTGTAGAATTTTTTCTAGTGTTTCAGCAAGGATCAGTTTTTTCCATCCGAATGTGAACGACCTCAGCTCTGCCAGTGAGGTTGGCATTATGTTTATGATCTCGACTGCCTCTTCGTCTGTCAGACCGCACTCTTTTTTGAGTTCTTGCCTCATCTTCTTTGCAGTCTTTGAGTCAACTTTGGCAAACTTGGTTACATAATCATAAGTCCAGCGCTGAATCTGATCCATTTTCTCAGCATCTTCTTTTTCCAAAATCTCTTTTACTTCGGCCAGTGATATTGGCTGGCTTTTCTTTACTTGTTCCATTTATTTCACACCGAACGGTTTGATATGGTCTAATCTAGTGATTAAGGTTTTCGTCTTGTTGCCAAGTTTTACGTCCATCGTTACTGCCCTTCTGCCTACAGCGCGAATGGTTCCTACCTTTCCGTGGTACCTTCGGTGCGGCAGAGACTTGTGTTGCCTTGGATCGATGATTACCAGAGCCTGGTCTCCGACGCTATACTCTCTCATCAAAAACGATACTCCACGCGGGGCATCTTTTGTGAGTGATGATCGTGATTTGTGCCTAAAACCATGAGAGCGTCCGGATGGCTTCTTTGTAGTCATAAAAAAGAGGGTTTTGAGCCCTTATTTTAAACTTAGACCTATTCTTCTTCGGACTTTTTCTTCTTTTTGGTCTCGTCCTCAGGATCGGCTACTCCAGCTTCGGTAACCGTAAAGATTACCTCTTCTTCTGGGTGGTGTGGACTGTCGACCATCCTGGCAATTCTCTTTTTGCCGGATTTTTTGAAGTAAATCCTGTAGGTGCTGGTGTGGGCAACGACGTTTCCGCCAATCGGCTTTGTCGGATCGCCAAAGAAGATATCGGGTGATGCCATGACTTGGTTTGTGGCAACTGCCGCGCAGTTGTAGGTTTCAGCGGTTCTGACCAGTAAGTGCATGAATCTGTTTAGTCGCTGCTGTCTTTCCGATAGTGTTCCCCGTCCGAGGTATTCTGCTCTGAACAGCCCAACCGCCGAGTCTGCAACGATCAGCTTTA
>CAZITM010000032.1:11309-14686 GCA_964542205.1 uncultured Candidatus Nitrosotenuis sp. | reverse complement strand
CAAAGTGCCCCTTGAGAAAATCAAACTGTGCTTTGATGTCTCCTCCCTGCACTGCGACTTCAAAGACATAGGGTTTTTTCTGCGCAAGTCCGGCGTTGTTTGGAGAAACAGCAACTATTGCAAAAAGCTCGCTTACACGGTTGAGGAGTTTTTCTGCCTTGTCAAGGCCTCCTTCTTTTGGTTTTAATGTGATTAATCGCGAAACTTCTTTTGGCATGTCCGGGCTGTAGACATCAAAGAGGGCGTGCGAGCCATCGATGTCCTTGCGATATCCACGGATTCCAATTACAGAAACTGGCGGAGTCGCAACTACAGTACCAAGACTCACAAGTTGCTTTCCGTGGTTTGGTGTCTTTTCCCTGTCATCGATGCTGACTATTTGGATGCAACCTACTTTGAATCCCGCATAACCAAGCAGTTTTGGCTGCTCCGATTCAATAGCTGGCCAAGTTCTAATTCTTGGCTCCATGCTTTTGGCACGTCCTCTAGGAAGATACGCCAGGCTACCTCGACGTGGTTGGCTGTGTTTTCTATGACCCATAGATAATCGAAAACATTTGTTAACCCCATTATATACCTAGGGATAACGAAAGTTACGGGTTTACGATGTTTGTTGCCGAAAGAAAAATTGAGACGCCGCCGATGATAATGCCAGCTATGCCGACAATTATCGCAAGTAAAAGAAAGTTCTTCTGTCTTTTCATGTGTTGGTTTTTGCTTGCCCTAATTTGAATTTGCAAAATTAATAATGGACAGTATACCAAGCATTGATTCTTCTAGCCGAACAGTTTCTGTTGCTTGGTTTGGGAAAAAGTTGAAGGTTCTGGCGTTTTTGATGTTTATTTTATTGCCAAGAATTTCGTACAGTCCACGATCTGGGGCGCCAAAAACAAGAAGCATTGGTTTGTCAGATTTCACATATTCCTGAATTTGGTTTTGTGTTATCAGTTTCCCCTTGCGCGACGTCATGATTATTGAGCCGTTCCATTCTTCCAATATGTTGATCAGGCTTGGCCTTTCCTTTACACGGTACCCCCAATACTGTTTTATCTGACTCTCAGAGATCTCTTTTACGGTGATGCTGGGCTGGACGGTCTTGATTTGGACTGTGACACGCTTTTTGTCATATTCTTTTCCATAGTATGGAATCATTTGATGAATCCCAATGTCAACGAATTTTTTTCCCTTGTAGTAGACTACAGCTCCTTCTCGGATATCGCCTTCCTTAAGATTTTTTATGTTTGATGATAGAGAATGATGCGGAATTTGCAGCGGATGCAGTATTCCGGCATATCTCAAGTCGTCAATTTTTGGAAAAAGCGTCTTTCTGAGATATTGTGGCGTCTCTAGATATCGCAGAATGGTAGATAGTAGAAGCCTATCTTCTGGGTTGCCTCCATGCTCGTCATAGATGAAAATTGTCTTTACGCCAAATATTGCGCACGTCCTTGCAATCATGGAGACTTTGCGAGACTTGTCCAGTTTTGTTGCCTCGTCCTTAAGACAGGAATCTGGGATTGCGACTGAGATGTTCAATAGGATGACTTAGCTTGGTAGCGGAAATTTCTGTTTTCCAATAGATGCATAGTTTGTGATTTGTTGTTGAGTTATTTTTTCGAATTGTTTTGTAGATGTCTTGATGTGCGACATTTTAATGTGATCCGTTCCTTCTTTTTGATCACTTGCAAGATAGATGCATGCAGTTGCGAGTGCCGATGCATCTTCAAGTGACATGTCGGGTTTGTAATTTTTCTCAAGAAAATCATTTGCCTGATCAGAGCCTGCACCTATTGCCACTGCATCATATGCAATGTATGTACCACTTGGATCTGTCAAGAACAGCGAGTTTTGTGAATCGACACCACCGATTATCAGTGCTACGCCAAACGGCCTTGCGCCACCAAACTGCGTGAACTGCTGGCATTGGTCCGCGAGGTGTTTTGCAACGCTTTCTACATCTACTGCCTCGTCGTAGATCATTCTGTTGCTTTGCGCAAAGAACCTGGCGGCATCTGCTTGGCTCCTAGCATCTGGAATGTAGCCTGCTGCCGCAAATCCAATGTGCTCATCGATTTGGAAAATTTTATGTGCCGATTCGGAAATCTGTAACTTGCGCGGTTTTTCCTCTACTGCGATTACGACTCCGTCCTTGCTTTTCACTCCGACTGCGATTGCGCCACGCCTTACTGTTTCAATCGCATACTCTACTTGGTATAGTCTACCGTCTGGAGAAAATATCGTAATGGCTCTATCATAACCTTGTTGAGAAGGAAGCAATTCAATTTTCAATGCTTTGAAAGTTTAATTTAAGTCTAGTCATGTGTTGCTTGTGCGATTTGAGATTCCGTTTTACGGTCACAAAAACGTGAGAGCGCATCACCAAAGGACCATCGAGATCACAACCGAGCCCGATCTCACACTGCAGGGAGATTGCATAATTGGAGTAATGTCAGACTGTGGTTGCAAGGGCATCCCAGAGAAGATGAAAAAGAAGATTCGCCGATCGGACTCGAAGATTACGATTACAATTATGGTAAATGGAAAATCGTTTCGAGTCACCGGCAAAGGGCATGAGGACTTGAAGCTTGAAAACCCTCACGACATCGTAATCAGAAAAAGCAAGTTCATGTGTCCAAGGACTCTTGCCGTAGAATGCGACAAGGCTTGTGACGACATGCCACGTGAGATGATAAAACAACTGCAAGATCCAAAAACAAAAGGATTGTTTGTTATAGAAGTTATTTGATTTTTTTCTGGGTGGCAAAGTCCTTGTTTTCAAGTACGTTTGCCATTGCTCTGTTTACAATTTCGGTCAGGACAAACTCGTTGTATTGCGGCTCTGATTTTTTTTGCAGGGCGGGTTTTTTCGCTATGCCTTCAAGTATTTTTTCTATTTTTGTAGATGTCGTCTTTATCATTGAGGAATATTTCAGATCAAAGTCTTTTGCGGAATGGTTTGAAATCAGCTTAGTTGACGTCCCATAAAACTTTGCGATTGCTCCTCTGACTTCTTCGATTTTTACGACCTCGATTAGTCCAGATTCTTTGAGAATGTCTAGGTGGTGTCGTATTGTAGTTATTGCTTTGTTGTAGCCCGTTTTTTGGAGCTCTTTTCCTATTTGTTCTGTGGTGAGTTGTCGGTGATACAAAATCTCTACAATTCTTGCTCGTGTGGGGTCTTCTAATGCGCGGGCTTGTTCAATTGAGATGCTAACAACTCGGTTGATTTTGATTGGTTTTTCAAGTATGGTAGACATGATAACTGCACATATTGCGATCAGCTAAAAGATCCTAACATCATTTTTTTTTGTCTAATCGCATCAATTTTTTTGCGTTCCGACAAATTTGATGGTGGCACGAGTTTTAGCTGTTATGCT
>CAZITM010000032.1:5490-11299 GCA_964542205.1 uncultured Candidatus Nitrosotenuis sp. | reverse complement strand
GGCAGAATTATTATGGTACCATACCAAGATAGTTGGTAGCAATACCAGTATTGTTGAAAATTTTAAAATTTTGGCAGATCCTGCGGCCGGCGGTACCATTTAGGTGCAAAAACGCCAAAACCAAGGATTTGAAAAATCGAAATTAGAGTTGGAGCTATGATTTCAAGCCTGGAGCGGCTTGCCGGTGATTCTTTGGTAGGAACTTACGTACCGCTCTGACATTTTCTGAATTATTTCGTGCGGAATGGATGGTGCTACGGGCTCTTCGCCGCGGCTTCGCGCATCGTCGAACTGTTTTTGGTAGCCGCTTGCTGTGAGCCAGTCCCTGAGGATCTGCTTGTCGTACGATTCCTGGATTTTTCCTACACGATACGTGTCTTTTGGCCACATCCTGTATTCGTCCGGGCCGATGGAGTCGCAAAGAACTATCTGCCCGTCTAGCTTTCCGAACTCTAGTTTGAGGTCAGCAAGTATGAAGCCGGCAGGCCCTGCAATATCTGACATGAGGTTGTAAATCTCAATTGATTTTGATTCAAGCCATGCAAACTCTTTTTCAGTCACAAGTCCTCTTGATACAGCGGTGTTTTTGTTGATTGGCTCGTCGTGCTCAGCCTTGGTCGTCGGATCAAAGATTGGCGCCGGAAGCTTTGCCGCAATCTCTGTTTTTGTCCCGTCAGGTAGTGTGACTTGTCCTGCTTTCCAGCGCGATATCAGGCTGCCGTAAAAATATCCCCTCACGACACACTCTACTGGGATCATTTGCATTTTTCTGACGATCATCTCGTTTTTTGAAACGGTCTTTACAAAGTGGTTTTGTACTGGGAGTTTGTTGAACCAAAACTCGGCAAACTTGCACAAAACCTCGCCTTTGTTTGGAATTGGATCGTGGAACTTGACGTCATATGCCGAAACCCTGTCGCTGAACTTGAAAAGAAGCGTTCCGTCCTCAAGGTCGTACACGTCTTTTACCTTGCCAGAACCGACAAACTTCAAGCCTTTTCAGAGTTTGATAACTTGATTGTGATTATAACAATTGTGAATTGATTTTTAATCTAGGGACGTCGATGATAGGCAATGCTGGTTTTTCTCCTCATTGTGGCAGTATCGCTTGGCCTTGTGCCGGTGTTTGCAGAGACGCAAATCAATGACGGAAATCTCGTGCTCGAGGTATTTGTGCCCAGGATTCCTGAAAACCCCACATCTATGACCTTTGTTGGCGACGACATTTTGGTTTTACAGCGCCATAATGGACAAGTACGCCTCGTACGTGACGGATATCTGCTGGATAGTCCTGTCCTAGATGTTGCGGTCGCAAAGGACGGCGAAAGGGGGATGCTCGGCATCACGTCTGTCGGAAATACAGTCTATGTCTATTTTACTGCGGCCGACAATGACGGTGGGGCCGCCATCGAAAATCGCATTTACAGGTATTTGTGGAATGGAGAGAAGCTGGTAGACCCGGTTTTACTAAAAACACTACCGAGCGACAATTATTACCACAACGGCGGTGCAATGACAAACTTTGGTGGCCAAGTCTACGCAGTAATTGGCGACAACGGAAACTATGGAAGGCTGCAAAACAGACAAACCGATTGGAAAAACGACACCAGTGTAATACTGCGAGTCGATCCGCCAGGCCCGTACTATGCGATGGGAATTAGAAACAGTTTTGGTCTTGCAGTGGATCCCTTTACTGAAAATCTCTGGGACACCGAAAATGGCGATGACGACAACGATGAGATAAACTTGGTTCCTGAGAACTTTAACAGTGGGTGGATCGAGATAATGGGCCCTGCGCAAAGCCAGGCCCAGATCGATGCGCTGCCAAAATATGGGAACTTTGTTTACAGCGACCCCGAGTTTACTTGGGAAAAACCGGTGGCGCCAACTGCAATATCGTTTGTAAAGTCGGAAAAGCTAAAGGACTACGAAGACAGCGTCTTTGTTGGCGACTGCAACACCGGAAACCTGTACAGGTTTAGGCTCGACCCTAGCAGGACCGAGTTTGTTTTTTCCTCCTCTGCACTTGCAGACAAGGTGCTCAACGTTAACGAGCCGATGGATGAGATTTTGTTTGGAACCGGCTTTGGCTGCCTTACAGACATCGAGGTCGGACCAGATGGTTTAATCTACATTGTTTCACTTTCAGAAGAAAGAATCTATAGGATACTTCCTAAGGCAACCACCGAGGAAATTGCAGTGGACGGAACCACACCTGCGGACTCTAAGGGTGGGTGCTTGATTGCAACCGCTACGTACGGAACCGAGATGGCAGCGCAAGTTCAGATATTGCGCGAGATACGGAACAATTTAGTGCTTGCCACCGACTCGGGCTCGTCGTTCATGTCGGCGTTTAACTCCATATATTACTCATTTTCACCTGCAGTAGCCGACCTAGAAAGGCAAATCCCGATTTTTAGAGAGGCCGTAAGGATAACTACTACTCCACTTTTGTACACTCTTCTGATATTAGACAGGGTTGAAATCGACTCTGAAGCAGAGATGCTTGGATACGGCATAGGAGTTATCTTGCTAAATGTTGGAATTTACTTTATCATCCCCTCGATGCTTGTGATAAAGTCAAGGGCTCTCTTTAAGAGATAATCAAAGATTTTTGACATTGCGAGACAAAAACTTATGAGGGGATTTTTCCCACACCATGGCATGCGCGACATAAACGAGATAATGCCAAAGATTCCAAACATGCGATGGGGCGCCCTGACAAACAAGTACCCAACTACTAGAAACGTAAAGGATCTAGACACTATGCTTCCTCACGACAAAAGATGGCACACTGTTTTTGATTTTGACGACCACGTTTATGTCGACGACGTCAGAATTGCAAAAAAGGACAAAAAGTCTTTGACCTAAGAGCCCATCATTCCGGGCATTTTCGGCGGAATCCTGTAAGGTTTTGTGACAGAGACGCCATTATCGGCAGTGACCTTTACTTGCACAAGTGAGTTTTCTGTAGGAGGTGACAGGATCACTTTTTGCCCTGGGTTTAGTGTACCAAGGGAAAGCACGTCACCGTCGCCAAAGTTGACCACTACGTTTGTCAGGGATTTACTTCCGGTGTTTTGCACCATGACACGCGCCGTGACAAAGAGGTTTTGAGGATCTTTGAAGGGGTCGACGTCTACTTCATATTCTTGCGTAGATATGGCACCTTTTGTCAAAGACAGTGCAGTTATTGCTCCGACTGCTACGATAGTTGCAACTGCTCCAATTATGAAGAACTTGTAGGCTGCCATCAAGGAAATAGTGTCATTGCGTCTATTAAGAATAGCTTACTTGCCGCCCTGTTCTGGGATTATGGAAAGGGTCGTTGTTGAGACTACGTGTTGAGTTTTTCTGATTTGTTTGGTTATGATATCAGAGACTTCCTTGTGGGTCGCCCCAACCACTTTGACAAAGATATCGTACATACCATAGGTTCCATGAGCTTCTTTTACCCCGTCGATTTTTAGGATCTCGCGCATAACATCCATTTCGTGGGCAACTTCACACTTTACAAGCACATATGCAATTTCCATACTTATTCGCCCTTCATCTCCTGACGTGTTTTGAATGTTGGCTTTATTCCAAGTGTGGTATAGTCGCCAGTAGTGCACGTAAAGCACAGCGAATCCAGTGGAATTCCTACGGCGTTTGCAAGGTTTTCAGAGTCGTTGTAGCCCAAAAAGTCTGCGCCAATATCGTTTCTGATTTTTTCGATTATCTCCTCGTCGGTTCCGTTCGAAATCGCGCCGGTAGCAAGCTCATCCTGTGACGGAAAATCGATTCCCGCATAGCACGGATACTTGATTGGCGGGTACGTCACCAGCATGCTGATTTTTTTTGCACCAGCGCGACGCAGTGCTTTGATTATCGCCTTTGAGCTGGTGCCACGAACCAAGCTGTCATCAATCACTACGACGTGTTTTCCGCTGATAATATCAGTAATAGGTATTATCCAGCGGTTTATCTCAATTCTGTCGCTTTGGTGCGGCTCGATGAAGCTTCGCAGTGGGCCCTTCTTGCTGTACCTGTCTTTGAGTAGCCCCTCATCAAACTGCAGGCCAAGCTCATGCGCATACCCAAGCGCCGCAGGCCTTGCAGAATCAGGCACAGGTATCACAAGATCTGCATCCTTTATCGGGAACTTTTTTGCAAGGAACTGCCCGATTCTCTTTCTTGCCACATAGATGTTTGTTCCTTCCATTCTGCTAGTCGGGTGCGCAAAATACGTAAACTCAAACGAGCAGTGGGCGTGTTTTTTTTGCTCCGAGAACATCTCCGATTCCACTCCAGAAGCGCTGAACTTTAGCAGCTCGCCAGGCAGAACGTCGCGTACAAGTTTTGCCCCGACTGCGCTGAGTGCAGACGATTCCGACGCGACGATTGTGACATCGCCGTCTTCTTTGGAGCCTAGAACCATCGGCCTAAAGCCACGTGGGTCGCGTGCCGCATACACTGCGTTATCGTCAGATACAAAGGTAAAACAATACGAGCCGGCCATCTCATTTTTCAGAATTGAAAGGGCGTTTCCCAGCTTGCCGTTTGTAGACATTAACGATACTAGTCTTTGTGCAGCTATCAGGGTGTCGCTAGAGTTTTGCGGAGTAAAGGTGCATCCGCCGACCATGTTTGCTAGTTCAGCTACGTTTGCTATCGTGCCGTTGTGCGCTATACACAGATCCTTTACCTTTAGCGGCTGTGCGTTGTCCAGGTTGCTTTTTCCAACCGTGGAATATCGAACATGTCCAATTGCCGCAGGCGACGCGTACTCTTCGGTTATTTTATGAAACTCCGATGATGAAGACGACACCAACCCTAGTCGCTTCAGCGGTGCCTTTTTTGGAATCGCAATCCCCCAGGCTTCCTGCCCCCTGTGCTGCAGTGCACGTAGTGCATCTATTATCATCGGGATTACATTAAGGCCGTCTTTACTGTAAATTCCAACAACACCGCAGTTTTCCTTAACCATGCAAGACCAGATCCCCCAGTGAATTAAACCACTTGTCACGAGACTTATCAACCCTTAGTTTTGCTACCTGTTTTTTGTTCTCTGAAAATACAATTTGGTTTGCCCCGAACTTGCCAATCAGTCCAAAATCGACTTTGTTTTTTTCAAGGTATTTTACTACAGAGCCGAGTTTTTGTTTTTCTACTACCAGCAGGTATCTGGAGTGGCTTTCAGAAAACAGCAGCCTGTCGACGAGCAAACTCTCGCTAGGTACATTTTCAAGCGTTATCTCGCATCCAATGTCGCCAGTAATGGCAAGCTCACACGCAGCTACTGCCAGTCCGCCCTTTGAGCAGTCGTGCGCTGCCTTTACCTGTTCATTTTGTATCAGAGAGAGCACCGCATCCATGTTTTTCTTTGACTCGGCAAGGTTTACCTGTGGGGCCTTTCCGCCGATAAAGTCATGGATGTATTCGTAGTATTCTGAGCCGCCCATCTCGTCCTTTGTTTTTCCAACCATTATCAACAGATCATCTTGCTCGATTTTTTGCGGCTTTAGCGGTTTTTTGTCAATCAGTCCAAGGACTCCAATCAGCGGAGTTGGTTTTATTGGTCCTTGCGGCGTTTCGTTGTAGAAGCTCACCTTGCCTCCAACGCACGGGATGTTAAAGAACTTGGAAAATTCTGTAATTCCTTTTAGCGATTCCAAAAACGTCCAAAATATCTCAGGGTCTTCTGGATTCCCAAACTGCAGGTGATCGACCATACCGATTGGTTTTGCGCCTGTACAGACGACGTTTCTGCATGCCTCCTCAAAACACCCCATCGCCCCCTGTCTTGGGTTGAGATAGCAGTGCTTTG
>CAZITM010000032.1:0-5480 GCA_964542205.1 uncultured Candidatus Nitrosotenuis sp. | reverse complement strand
TTTCCGTCAATTTTTGCACTCAAGTGCTTTCCGTTGTCTAGCCGCAGAACTGCCGCATCATACCCTGGCTTGACAGTCGTTCTTATTCCGACTTCGTGATCATATTGTCCATAAACCCAGATTTTGCTTGCGATGTTTGGATCTGCAAGCAGACGCATCAGCGTTTTTGAGAGGTCTTTTGAAGGCTCGGGCTCTGGTTTTTTTTCCAGATTTTTTATGTATGTAGGCTCTTTTGCTGGCCTGTCAAGGAGGGGGGCGTTTGCTACGACTTCTGCAGGCATTGACGCAACTACTGATTTTTTGTTTGTGACCTTCATTATTTTATCTGCAGTAACCTTGCCAATTACAGAACAGCTTACGTGAAATTTTTTGCATATTGCCCGTATTTTTGGAAATTTTTTATTGTCGGTAATTACGAGCATCCGTTCCTGGGATTCCGAGGTCATGATTTCAGTTGGATTCATGTTTGGCTCGCGCGTGTGAACGTCATTTACGTCAAGCTCGATCCCCACCCCAAGAGCATCTGCAGTTTCCGATACTGCGCATGACAGTCCGCCACCGCCGAGGTCTTTGATTGCCTTGATGCAGCCCTCGTTTCTTGCCTCAAGTGTTGCCTCGATTATCAGTTTTTCAATGAACGGGTCTGGGATCTGAACGGCGGAGCGGTCTTCGGTTTCTAGAGAATCAGACGCAAACTGTGAGCCGCCTATTCCGTCGCGGCCAGTAGAGCCCCCAATAAGAACCACGATGTCTCCTGGCTGCGCGTTGTTTTTGATCAGTCTTTCTTTTTTTCCAAAACCAATCGAGGCCACATCGACAAGTGCGTAGCCAGTATAACATTTGTCAAATTCCACCTCGCCGCCGACGGTTGGTATTCCAAGGCAGTTCCCATAATCTGCAATGCCGGTAACTGCGTTTTTGAAAAGCCATCTTGCGTGCGAATCTTTTTCAATGTCGCCAAAACGCAGCCCGTCAAGAATCGCAATAGGCCTTGTGCCTGCGGATAAAATGTCACGTATTACTCCACCCACGCCGGTAGCAGCCCCCCCATACGGCTCGACCGCAGATGGATGGTTATGACTCTCAATGTGGACAGTCACCACATAGCCGTCTCCTACGTCGAGCACGCCAGAGTCATATCCCTTTTCGTGGATGACCCTCGGCCCAGACGTTGGAAGCATTTTGAGGTGTTTTTTTGACGACTTGTATGAGCAGTGCTCTGACCATTCTGCTGCTACTATGTGTGTTTCTGTCTCGTTTGGCTTTCTTCCGATTTTTTTTGTGAGATATTCCATCTCTTCTTGTTGCAGACTCATCTTCTTGCACCAACGGTAGCTATTAGGGACTCGAAGATCATGTTGGACGGTTTGCAGTCATTTGGATTTATGTCAGGCTCTACTGCACGCTCTGGGTGCGGCATCATGCCAACGACATTTCCTTCCTTGTTGCAGATTCCGGCGATATCAAAAACAGAGTCATTGATATTTTCGCCATATCGGAAGACGATTTGGTTGTTCTTCTTTAGCTCTGCAAGTGTGGCCTTGTCCACATAATACCTGCCCTCGCCGTTTGCAATTGGAATTGGGATTCTTTGCTTTAGCTTGAACTTGTTGGTAAATGGAGTCTTGTTGTTTTCTACTATTAGCTCAGTCCACCTACACATGAAGCTAAGCGAGGTGTTTTTGAGCAAAACCCCCGGCAATAGCTCTGATTCTACTAGAATTTGAAACCCGTTACAGACGCCAAGAACTGGCGTGCCTTTTTCAGCCATTTTTTTTACGTCGGAAATGACTGGACTATGCGCCGCAATGACACCGGCCCTCAGCCTGTCACCATAAGAAAATCCGCCGGGTAGGACTACGGCGTCCAAGTTTTTTGGAAGCTTGTCTTCGTGCCAGTAGTACTTGACGTCGAGCTTAAAGACGTCTTGCAAGACGTGGTACATGTCCCGATCGCAGTTGCTGCCGGGAAATACTATGACGCCGACCTTCACAGATAAATTTGTGCAATGGCGTTATTAAATCAAAGCGCAAATGTACATCTGGTTTGTCACAAATCTTTTTTATCCACAAAAAAACCAACTCAGAACATGGGTCAGATAAGAGACATCATGAACAAGCACGTAGTCACAATATCAAAAGACAAAACCTGCCTTGAGGCGGCATCTCTACTACAGGAAAAAGATATCAGTTTTTTGGTCGTGGCCGAAGGCCAAAACCCAATCGGCATAGTAACCGAGGCGGACTTTGTCAGAAAGGTAGTGGCCGAAAACAAGATCGCCTCAGACCTAAAGGTATCTGATATAATGTCCCCGAAATTTCGGTGGGTAGAACCAACCACTACAATCGAGGATGCAGTGCAAAAGATGCTCAACAATAGAATCCGAAGACTCGTCGTACTTGAAGACCAGAAACTCGCAGGCGTAGTAACACAGACCGACCTTGCAGCATACCTGCGGAGCAAGCTCCTAATCGATGAGACCATAAGGTCTATTGGAAAGGAAGACTAGATTACAGAAAACGTTACTTTGCTTACCATAGGATTATAGATTCGGAGCTCGTCGCAGAGTTTTTTGATTGTGTCCTGGGCTTTTTGTTTAGTAGCTGCTGATATCTGGAATTTGAGCATCTTAGCAGAGCGAATTTTTTTTACCGACGAATAGCTGCCCTTGAGGACTAGATCGTTTAGGATGGTCTGGCCTTCCGGATCGTTCATTCCAGGTTTGTTTTCTATTATTACCTGTACCTCAAAGACCGGCATCAGTTGCACTTGTTTTCGGTGTAATATATTCTTGAATTTGGAAACCGGCAAGGATCACAGCGTACCGAATTTATAATACGTCGCCAGTCAGAAGCTAAAGTGACTCGACACAGATACTGGAAGATCACAGCGGATGAGATGATCAAGGCAAATTACGACCCAAACAAGGTCTTAAACTGGGAGATAAAGGGGATAAGGGCACCAGAGGATCAGGCAATCTTTATTGGTGTATTTTTGTACAGAAATGGCACCCCCTATGACTATGAGTCAATCAAGGGAATCTCGTTTTACTACAACAACGTAAAGCGAAGCGAGGTCGGCGAGGTCACGAAATTCCTCAAAGACAAGTTCGGTGGCATTGAGAAAGAAAAAGGCGAACGAGTCATCCTACAAGGATCAAGGGAAATCTACACAGGAAAGGACGTAGGCCAGCTCGCAAAAGAGTTGGAGGCAAGATTTGGTCTAAAAGCAGTCATATCAATAGAATTCAAGGACATTTCAGAAGAAGAGCGCAGAAAATCAGGGCTTGCAGACGCAAAGCTGCTTCCGATTCCTGGCAACAAATAACCAATTTCGTAAACTAAATAGGGTTTCACCACATAGAATAGTCAAATGTCGGAATTGCAAGGAATATTTGCGCACATCTCTGAGCTTCGTTCCCGCGTCACAAGGGTTGTAGTTTTTGCCGGAATAATCATCGTCTTTATTTTGACGTTCAGAGCAGAGCAATTTGTCTATAATGGGCTTACTTTGTACTATCCCACACCAGACCCATTCAACAACTTTGCTGCGCAAATTACAAACTACATGAGAGAAACGCTTGTTCCAAGCAACGTACAACTAATCCAGACAGCTCCAGGTCAGGCGTTTTATGCTCAGGTATACGTTGCTGCACTGATAGGAATTGTTTTATCCATGCCGATAATCGTTCGTGAGATGACCGCATTTATCGGGCCGGCTCTAAAAGAAAGCGAGGTGCATGCAGTCCGCTCAATTGCAGCCCCCGCACTCGGACTTTTTGTGATCGGCGCCATCTTTTCATACGTCACAGTAATACCGTTCATGCTTGACTTTTTGTATCAGTATGGCGAGTCCTCAGGCCTTGTCACTTTTCTAAACATAATGGACTTTGTGACATTTGTACTGCAGTTTTTGCTTGCCTTTGGTGTAGCGTTTCAGCTTCCGCTGGTAATGTACGCAGCTACAGTTTCAGGCCTAACTGACGTCAGGTTTTGGAGGAAAAACATTCGGTATGCCATAGTTGCTTTGGTTATAATCGGCGCGGTTGTGACACCGGACGGAAGTGGAGTCACAATGTGGTTTATCACAGGCCCAATGATTGGCCTGTATCTTGTAGGCATGATCATTTTGGAGCGCAGGGATCGCAGAATTAAAACACTTAAATCCAAACCATGACCTATTAGAAAATAACCATATGTTAGAAAACATCGTCAGTTTTATTGCAGGGCAAGAATGGATCTTTATTGTAGTAATTGCGGCAATTCTGATATTTGGTGCAAAAAAGATCCCAGAGCTTGCAAAGACACTAGGCAGATCCAGAATGGAATACGAAAAAGGCAAGCTCGAGGCGGAAAAAGAATTCAAAGACCTCAAAGAGAAAAAAGACTAGGGCTTCTCAACAATTTTTGAAAACTCGTCAAGGATATCGCTAAAATCTGCGGCTATCTTTTTCTTTGCCAGTATGCCTGCAATCACCGAGATTCCACCCAGCCGGATGTCCGCATCTACTACCAGTCTTGTGCCTTCTGGAGCTTTTTCATATCTTTCTGTGATGTGGCTGCCCTTTGCATCCCCCCCAAGGACAAAGACTTCGTGGAGTGTAGGGTATTTGGTGATGTGTTTTGCAGTCATTACCAGTTCTCGCTTTCCAAGTCTTAGATGCTGTTCCACTACTGCAACGTTTTCTCGCACGGAACGAACCCGTACTGATGTAAAGTACTGCGGCAAAATCTTCTCAAAGTTCTCATAGTTTGCAACTACATCGAAGACTGTTTCTCGTTCTGCCTTGATCAGTTTTTCAAGGTGGATTTTTGGCAATTATTGGGCGCCCCATCTTTTGTATAAATCGTGTTCGATGTTAAACTGGTCCAGACACTTGCCTACGGTGTGATCGATTAGCTCGTCAATTGATTTTGGTTTTGTGTAGAACCCCGGAACCGGCGGAAGGATTACCACCCCGAGCTTTGCCAGTTTTAGCATGTTTTCTAGATTTATCGCGGTAAGTGGGGTTTCTCTAGGTACCAGCACCAGTTTTCTTGACTCCTTTAGTGTCACGCCGGCTGCACGTGCCACGAGTGTCTCATCATATCCGTTCGCTATGCTGGACAAGGTCTTCATAGAGCATGGGATCACCATCATTCCGTTGGTTTTGTATGTGCCACTAGATATTCCGGCTGCGAGGTTAGAGTCGTCCGAATAGCTCGTCGCAAGTCGCTTTACGTCATCTAGTGTGCGGTTTGTTTCCATCGCCAGACATTTTTTTGCCCATTCTGTTATGACCAGGTGGGTTTCAACGTTGTGCTCTTTTAGCACCTCCAGCATCCTGATGCCATAAATGACGCCAGTGCTTCCGGTCATTCCTATTACCAGTCTCATTACCAAATATGCAGATGTTGATTATTTTAATCTGACAAATTGTTTGACACACTACACAATCACAATGTCAGAAATTTGCTGAGAAAATCAGAATCTCCTTATAT
>CAZITM010000031.1:0-14762 GCA_964542205.1 uncultured Candidatus Nitrosotenuis sp. | reverse complement strand
CAAGTTTGTAATAGAAGGCGAAGAAGAGGTAGGCAGCACCAACATAGGCCGCTACCTCAAAAAGTTCAGAAAAAAATTCGCCTGCGATGGCGTCATATGGGAGTTTGGCTATGTGGACTCGAAAAACCGGCCAGTCATAGGCCTTGGGATGAAGGGGCTTCTCTATGTGGAGCTTTCCGCAAAAGAATCGGTAAGGGATGCGCACTCGAGCCTTGCGGTAATAATAAAAAATCCGGCCTGGCGGCTAATCGAGGCGCTAAAGACTCTGCGCGACGAGTCTGGGAAAATACTCATCAAGGACTGGTATCGCGAGGTAACGCCATTTACAAAATCCGAGCTGAGGCTGCTAGAAAAAGAACCTTTTGATGAAAAAGGATTCAAGGCGGAATACAAAATAAACGAGTTTGTAAACGGCAAAAAAGGACTCGAAGTAAAAAAGTCACTGGCAGGAGATCCCACCTGCAACATAGCGGGCCTTGTCTCTGGCTATACACTGGAGGGGGCAAAAACTGTCCTGCCTGCATCGGCACTTGCAAAAATAGATTTTAGGCTGGTTCCAAAAATGGATCCAAAAATACAGCTTGCAAGGCTAAAGAGCCACCTTAGGCAAAAGGGATTTTCTGACATTGAGGTAAAGGTGTATCATGGCGAGGCCGCGGCAAGAACGAGCCCGCAGGACCAGTTTGTCTTGCAGGTAAAAGAGGCGGCAAAAGAATCCTTTGGCAAATACATAATCAATATATCAAACGCCGGGACAGGCCCGATGCATTCGTTTGTAGCGATCTTGGGGGCGCCATGCGTTTCGATCGGCTCTACGTACATTTTTGCAAGGATCCACTCACCAAATGAATTTGCAAGAATAGATCTGCTCAAAAAAACAACCAAGTGCATGTGCCTTATCATGGAACGTTTTTCCGACCACGCCTGATGATACTGGAAAAGACTTTAATGCGCCTCAAAGACAGATGAAAACATGTCAATGTACATGCCTGGCGCAACCGCAGTCGGAATTACCTTTGATGGCGGTGTCGTGTTTGCAAGCGAAAAAAGAATAGCGTATGGCAACTTTCTCGTCAGCAAGACAACGAAAAAGACATTTCCACTCACTGATAAGGTGGGCGCTACAATAGCAGGCCTTGTCGCAGACATGCAAATTCTTGTATTGCAGATAAAGGCACTGGCAAAAATCCGTAAAATGGAGCTAAAGCGAGATGTCCCACCAAACTCTATTGCAAAAATGATGTCAAACTTGATGTATGAGCGAAGATTCTTTCCGTTTTTGACCCAGATCATAGTTGGCGGCATAGTGGACAAGCCAGCGATATATACACTTGATCCTCTGGGGTCTGTCCTTCCAGATGACTATGCGGCAGTTGGAACTGGCGCGGAAATGGCGCTTGGGGTCCTAGACCAGCAGTTCAAGCCCGGAATGAAGGAAAAAGAGGCAGTGGACTTGGCAGTAAAGTCTGTAAAGGCAGCAACAATGCGCGACTCGTTTTCTGGCGACGGAATAGATGTCTTGGTGATAACCAAAGACGGCACCAAAGAATTCACAGAAAAACTGTAGATAATCTTCAAATCCGTTTTATGGGGGAGATATTGGCGGCGCCGCGCTTTTGACGTTGCTGAACATGTTTCCGATGTCGAGCGCCGGCTGCTGAACTACAACTATTGCAACAATCGAAATAATTATCAAAAATATTGAAAATTTAAAGCCGCCGGAATATGCATTGGTGGTAAGTTTGCCCAAAAACAGGCCTGCCGCCCACGCCTGTATCAAAATAGAATAAGAAAGCAAGTCCAATCTTGACTTTGACTGCTGCTCAAAGGCGGCCTTTTTTGTATCATCTGTGATTGACTGCATGTTGATGTTTGTCAGCGAATCTATGACTAGAAGCGTTGTAAAGCCTGTTATCCCAACTAGCATGAAGCCGACCATCACGTATGGTCTTAGCGCCTCCCTCTTTGATTTCTCAACGGTCTGGATTTTTTCCGACACGGCAGCAAGCGTCTGCAGCGTATTGACATTTCCGCCGCCAGACGAAATAATCTCAAACAATATTCTAAAACTAACCAGGATCTGAAAACTCTTGATCTCTTTTTTCAGTGAGTCATAGATGTCGTTTAATGGAATCCCCCACTCTAGCTTGTTGGCAATGGAATTTGAGACGCCATTAAACGTTCCAAAGTCCTTTCTTTTGCACGCTTTTACGACACATTTTTCTGGGCCGAGGCCTGCCTTTCGCGCTTCTGCTATGTCCCTTAGGATTTGCGGAGTCGCATTTTCAGAATCAAGAGAAAACGACTGTATCTTTTGAAAACTGATAAAAGGCCACATCGACGCAGCTATGAGTGCACCAGCAAGTACGTACACATCATTTCCAGGCAGCACGCGCAAAAATATCAACACGGCGGCAACAAGTACTGCAGGAACCCCAAACATCGCGCATTTTTTCCAATTGATTTCACTCACTCTGGATTTTACTGCCTTGTGCGCTACTACAAGAAAGCCAGCGGTGACAATCAGCGGAAGGATTACCATGAGATACAGCGGATCAAAAGCCAGGCTTTGTTCAGTCGTGGTTGTAGTGGCAGTGATTATGATGTATACTGCCAAAATCACTATTTGGGTAGTCATGTATGCTTCTACAAGCGCTCGGGTTTTTTCGACTATCTCTTTTTGTGCATTTGCGTAAACCTCGAAGATGTTGTCCATCTTGCTTTTCAAATAATTGATGACGTCACCGCCGCCCTGTATGGCCGAAACATATCCGTTGAGAAATTCCCCAAGCGCCTTTGACTTGCTTTTTTCTTTTACCTGGAGCATGACTGTGAGCGGATCGAGGCCGAGGTTGTCGATTCTTTTTATTATCTTGTCGGATTCCTCTCTGACGTGTGGTAAAACCTCGACTTCTCGTATCTTTTTAAAAATTGTATACGGGGCAAAACCGCTTGTAGCAAACAGCGTCACTAGCGTTATGAAGTAGGGGAGCTCAAACTGGATGTTCTTGTCCTCCTTGTCTCCCTGTTTACCCAACAGCTTTAGAAATGACAATTCCCACACCTATTCGATTTTTTGCAATATTGAAGCCGGGTCCCTGTAGTATTTTCCGATGACTTCGGCCACTTGCTTGTAGCTGCGAATGCCGTTGTCTGCTAGCCATTTTAGGACTTTTTTACGCCTCTCGTACTCGGCTAGGACCTCGTTTGGAGTCATGCCACCCTGTTGGGCTATCTTTTGTAGCATGATACTTCCTTTAACGTCTTCATCAAAATCATTTGTTCTCACATTCCAACTAAACACGGTATTAAATGAGTCGGCTGACTTTATCTCCTGAACGGATACTGCCTTTCGGCTGCTCTGTCCTGTTTCTTTTTCTTTAAGGCGCCTGATGACTATTGCACAGTTCATCAAGGACAGGTATGCCGGTGGGATGTCCATAGGTTTTTGCTGCAGCCTTTTTGCGGCAGACTCTAGGCTGTCGGCATGCATCGTACATAATCCGCCATGGCCTGTTGCCATTGCCTGAAACATCACGTATGCCTCAGAGCCCCTTATTTCGCCTACTACAATATAGTCTGGCCTGTGCCTTACGCCGGACTTTATCAGGTCGTATAGGCCTATTTCGCCTTCGCCACCTGAGCCAAACCCTGTCCTTGAGATCAGGCTGAACCAGTTCTCGTGGTTTATGTTGATCTCTGCTACATCTTCTACTGAGAATATCTTAAAGTCTGGGTTGATGAGGCCTATGATGGCATTAAGAATTGTTGTTTTACCGCTGCCGGTGGAACCAATGACGAGAATCGACATTTTTGATTCCATTAGCATCCACAAGTATGCCGCAATGTCGGTGCTGATGCTGCCAAACGAGATGAGGTCGACTATCGTGTATGGGTCTTCTCTGAACTTTCTTATCGTAAAACTTGTGCCCTTTGGGGTGACCTCTTTTTGGTACAGCACTGAAATCCTGTGGTTTCCTTCCAGGGCCAGATCTGATATGGGAAAGGCCGAGCTGATGTGCTTTCCTGCACGGAAAACTATCCTTGTGACAAAACTGTTCAGCTTTTCATCCTCAAAGTGGATGTTGGTTGGAAGGCTGTCGTATACTCTGTGCCATATGTAGATTGGGGTGTTTATGCCGCTGCAGCTGATGTCTTCTATGTTCAGGTCGTGCATTAGCGCATCGATTGTCCCAAAGCCTGCGATGTCTCTTTCGAGGTAGTATTTTACCTTCTCTAGGCTTGCAAGCGGATATGCCTCAAAGACCTTTTGATTTTCCTTTATGATTTCGGTTAGATGTGCTGAAAACCTCGTTTGTTTGTTAGCGGTATCTGGCGCCTCTAGGTTTTGCTCGATTAGGCTGTATAGTTTTTCATAAATGATTCTCTCCGAATCGTTCATTTTCACCTCGTCGACCAGATACAAAAACCGCCCAGTTTCATTTTCCTTGAGAATTACGGCGTAGCTGAACGGTGGTTTGAGCGGATATCTTTCTACAGCAGTAAAGCCTGCTGGAATTTTGTTTGTTTCCAAGTCCAGGAACTCGGTTTTGATAAAACTATCGAATCCTTCTTCTTGATCCTTTTTTCCCATATTCTCACCTTAATTAAACGAACTTTGATGGTAAAAAGAGTTCGGATAAGAATTCAAAAATTTCCTTACCCTGTTTAGGATTTTCCTTGAACTGTTATGCTGAGAGGTGATCCTGCCTTTCCTGCAAAGATGTTCAGTGTGGTCGATGCGCCAGAGTCGAGCGATGTCAGTGTTCCGTTTGTGAGCTTAAAGTAGATGATTGCCTGCGAACCTGGGCTGAGAGACACCGGACCTGAACCTGCGTTGGCGCAGACTGGGGCTTCACCACCAGAACCGTCGGCGTCCGCCTCCACTGTGGTAGAACAAAGAGAGTTGGGATCGTACGTTTTTAGCATTCCGCCTGTGCCTGACCACCCTGTGAAGTTGTATGCTTTCTGGTACAATGCTGGGGTTACCGATGTATCTGGATACCACTGTGCAAATGGTACGTTGACACCTCTAACTTGGATTGTATCTACTGCAAGCACTTTGTCACCGGTGTTCCTGACCCCGGCCGCACCCCATGCCAGTCCATTTGAATCAGTTGAGTGCACCCATAACTGGGCACCGGATACTGAAATTGACTCTGTCTGAGAGCTTCCTTGGAACAAACTTGCGCCATACAGCACAACACCTGCGCCAAGTGTTACTGATGCAACCAATATGATGATGGTTGTAAGTACAGTACTAAGACCTCTTCTTTGGTTGTTTCTGATGTTCATTTTGCTACTAACTGGTGTATTTTGCTATATAAAGTAGTGTTGTGTGTATTTTTTTAGACATACAGTGAAGTCAAAGATAACAACAAACACTTGATAAAATATGATTTTAATCCATTAATCATACCGTCATACTTCGGATATAAAGTACTGTGGCAAGTAACTTTTTGGACTTAGAGTGACGCTGTGGCTAATTGCGTATACATAGAGATGAATCTCGAGACCATCTTGCGCATGTTGTCATATGGCACGGAAAGCGAAAAATATGTGGGCTTGTGCTGCGGTATTCCTATTCCAATTACGTTAATATTTTGTCTGCTTGCCTGATAAATTGCATCCACTAGTCTTTTGTCAATTTTATCATACCCTAATGACAGCCCGTCTGTGATGACAAAGAGATATCTCCTTTCGGTGTTGCTTCGTGAGAGCATCCGACTCGACAGTGTAATGGCATCAGGCAGATACGACAGGCCCCTCATCTCTATTCCGCCGATTCTTGCCTTTATTGTCTGGTCGTATCTTTCCGACTCTGATTTTACCACACTGAAATTATTGTTAAAGCAGAACAAGCCCCAACGCCCGTTCTTTGACACCAGGTCGTCAGCTGCCTGTGCAAAACACAAAATCAGTTTTTTTATGTCACGGAACTTTATCTTCATGCTGCTGCTGGTGTCAACGACGATTGCCCATTCTTCTATGTGCCGTCTCTTGTCGTCCTGCTCAAATATCTGGATAGAAGAGTTCTTGCTTGCTATTGCCTGAATTGCCTTTTGCATCTCCAATATTCCCATGTCTTCGGATACCGAATCGTCTATTGTGTTTGGCACGTTTTTTAGCTGAGATGATATTTGTTTTACTATGGGCCCGATCTGATTTTCGACTGCAAGATATTCCGAGAGGTGCTCTGGGACAAAGTCCATCTTGTCAAAGTGCAGATCCTTTGACATCTCTTGATAGGTGCGTTCCATTTTCTGCCTCAGGTCAGATTCAACACACCATGCTTCATTTAGCTGCTCTATTATCGCAGAAAATGCGCCATGTGAATCCAACGAAAGGCCTGAAACCGGTTTTGAAGCATTGCCTGGTTGGTTATCAGTAAATGGATATCTTCTATCCAAGATGCTTACCTGGCTTTGGTATAGTTTGTTTGCAATGTCGATTATGCCTGTCTGATCCGCCCTCTCTAATAGCTGGTGCTTTTTGAAAGTCTCTGCGAACCTTTTTACTGCAAAATCTCGATTCTTTGTATGCGGAATCATCATTTCATACACGTCGATAACTCTTGTGACCAGTTCATGGTATTCTGGATGGGCGTTTTTTAGGAACTCGTTTACCTTGATGTTTTCAATGTATTCTATTACCATGCTTGCCCTGCGCATGTTTTTTCCCCGAATCCAGTCCTGATACTGGGAATAATCTGTAACCCTTACGTGTCCTGCGGCGTGTGCAATTGTTGTCAAATACAGGTGCCATATGGTCTTGTAAGAGGATTCATAGTCCGAAAAGATGTTTCCTTCATAGAAGATCCTGCCGTTGAATTTCCTAGGCAGTGGGATGCCGACTGTGTTGGTGTGATATTTGATTGTCGAGTAATCCAGAGAATCAGTAAAAAAAACACTCGTTTTTTCAGGCGTGCTACCAGATATGTCATAAAATATCTTTTGCGATAGTGAAAAAATCGAATCCCTCATACTGTGCCATCAACCAATTCCTTATCTTGGTATGGTTGGCTGATTGTTAACCCGGATGCTGTTCACAAATTACAACATCTGATAGTATCTAGTTTCAAAAATTTTTCAAAGCATGTTTGCTCAGTTTGATATCTTGCACGTAAAAAATTTTCTAGTATCGAAAACGGCTAGGTGGTTCCGTTGAATTTTTTGATTATTTTCATTACTTCTGCCTGTATTTCGTGATCGTCGCTTGTCATGGAGACAATCGTTTCTATTCCGGCCTCTTCCAGGGTAGCACCATCGGCTACAATTTTTGCCCAATTTACCAAATCTCCAATCGAAGGACCATACGGCAACTCGCCACTCTTGTATTCTTGCCGCAGTCTTGCGCCTATTTTTACAATCGTTTCTGCTATGTTTCTGTCTACTTTTCCAGATTCAGAGACCAGCTTGATTTCCTTTTCGTCGATTTTGTCGCCGATGCTCATGTAGTCAAAGTTAAGCCACACACTCATTCTTCTTCTCATTGCTGCGTTGATTGGTTTTGTTCCTGCAAATTCCGCAGAAAACGGGTTCATGCTGATGATCAAAAAAGCATCCTTGTGTCTTTTGATGAGCTCGTTGTCTTTTTCGGTAAGCACCATGTGTCCTCTGGTGTCTAGGATCGGGTTGAGCCTTGTTGCAACGTCCTGCTTCATCATGTTTGCTTCGTCAAGGTACAGGATCCCGCCATATCTGCACCAGTCAGTGATCAGGCCATCGATCCAATTTTCTTTTCCCAGGCCGATGTATCTTCCAAACAAATCAAAAACCGATGTCTGCAGACCGCAGTTTATCTCCCATAACGGCAGATCAAGCAGTTCTGCAACGAGATATACGATGTGGGTCTTTCCGGTTCCGCTGGGTCCAATCAGTGCGCATTGCTTAAAATATGCCAATGCACGGATTATTCTTTCCACATAGCGTTCACCATTGTCAAGATAGGGAGGAGTGTTTTTTGGGATTCGCTCTCTTACCTTTTCGTCAAATGAAAAATTTGCCGCCGTCATGTATTTTTTAAAATCATACATGTCTGCCTTGGCGTTGCTTTCTTCCTTCTTTAGCTTGGAAATTGAAAACGATACGCTGTGGCCCTCGGTGCTGACCTTTGAACTCACGTTAGAAACCTGCTTCTTATTCAGACTCATGTGCTGAGCTTATTACGTAAAGATGTATAATAATTCTGTCTGTACTACTGCAGAACATACAGTATTATTTAATAACTAAATAAGCAGATCTGACAGATGAATATACAGGTCGAGGTACGATCCCTAAATACTAGTAAGAATAGCAGTGATTTTACTGCCTTTAAAAAATACGACGTCGAAATATCCATCAATGAAACCGAGAACACCAATGACCATTCTACCCTACAATATACGTTTGTCATCACCTCGAACCCAAAAAACGCAAGGTTTGCCATAGAGGGCACTGCCAAACTGCTTGGGAGCCCTGAGCAACGCGATGAGATACTGAGCAAGACCGACGGATCGGTGCCAATGATCCTGACGGCAATATACCAAGAACTGTTTCCTACGCTTTTTATCATGTCAAAAAGCCTCAACGTCCCAACCCCCCCATACCGAATAGGAGGCTCACAGATAGCAGAGCCGTCACAAACGGAGAATCCGTCGATGGGACCGCAATCTGATCCGACTGGCCCAACTGAAACCAAAGCACAAATCACAGAATCACAAGCTTCTCCTGAAACACAACCACAATCTGACACCATACCACAAACCACCGAAGCACAAGGTGCCGTCCCGGAAAACGAAACCACTACGGGACAGGAGACAAAATAGTAGACTAGAGCATCTGTGACAGTGTGCGATCTGATCGACTCTATGGATCTAGTGTCACGTAGGTTTGTACTTTTGTCCTAAATTATCAACAGGGTTTACAACTCTGTTTAATACACACGAAATAATTTTACAAGTCGGATGTGGCAGTAGTACTTGAGAGTATCGAGTCAAAAAACGCAAAAAATGTCGGCCCCAGTTCCCAAAAATAGTTCGAAATCACTAATCATAACAAGACTTGGGTCGACCTGGTTACGAAAAAGAAGAGCAATATCAACCGTTGTTACAAACGCCATTTTGCTTGCCTCGGTAGCCACGCTCGGGGTGTTCGTCCTTGTCTGGTCTAGCACGAGCCTTTCGCAGGAACGGCAGGAACTTGAACGTGTCTTTTCAACTCAAATAAACAAACTAAATGAGGATATCGTCTTTGAGAATGTCTGGTTTGTCACATCTCCTACAAAAAAAGTCAATGTGACTGTCACAAATGCCGGTAGTCTCGGAACAAACGTAACTCAAATTAATTTCATCAACTCTACTACCTTGGCCCAACTTAATAGTGTTACATATACTGATGGTGGGATCCTGCCGTACAAATCGTTTTCAAAAAACATCACATATTCGTGGACATCGGGAAAGAAATTTAACATTGAATTAATAACCGGCCGTGGAAACATCTTTACAACACAGGTGACTCCGCCATGAGGACGCGACGCGGTCTTCATACTGTGGTCGGGGCCGTCATATTTACAGCAGTGATGATAAGTGCCTTGGCATATGTGTCATATAGCCTAGATCTGTTGGGGAACTTTTCTGAAACCGTAATCGTAGAAGACACTCGACAGCGAGAAAAGGATGCAGAATCTTTTGAGATAACCGCAGTAGGAATTACATCATCAAGTAAGCTAAACGCCACAATAAAAAACACTGGAAGTATCCCAGTCACTTTAAAGACGCTCTGGATTGATCAGCAGGATTTGGCAGATGATACAAAAAAATTTGTGCTCAACAACACCATTGCGCCAAGCGGAACTGTTTCTGTAGGGCCGGATCTCGGATTTGTGATGAGCTCGTCTGCCGGATATGACATGAAGGTTGTGACACAGCGTGGTAACACAAAGACGTTTTTTGTAAACTCGCCTGCACAGGCACCGTTGTTCATAAAGGCACACACAATACCCTCGGTGGTATCCACAGAATTTGATACCGTGGTGCTGATGTCTGTGACAAATAATGCCACAAATGCAGCGACGGTTTTTAATCTACAGCCGACGTCTACACCTACCGTGGATACCTCGTCGTGTACAGGCTCGTGTACTGCAACCTATGTGTCTGGACCAGACCCTCCCTCTTATCCAATCTTAAGGCCTGGTGATACTGCCACATTCAAGTGGACATATACAGTAGCAGGCGCTGATGCAAACAAGGTCACATTTACGACAGCACTTAGTAATGGAATAAGCGGAAATACTGCAAACGCAGTTGTTGAAGTCAGGGACGTAGTCTCTGCACTAGAGTCTGGAACCGCAATCACAGCTTTAGGAACCTCGGAAAACCCGGTGAACAGCGACGTACTTGTGTTTCATCTTGAAACCGCCAAAACCCCGTCAAGCTCATACCAGATGTTCTCAGGTAGCCCAGATGGAGGTAACAACGGCCTAAAAATAGATCTGGACGCTACTACCCCCGCATTCTACACACTAAACCACACCCAAGCAATCAACATTCCTGCTGGTAACTGGGTGTCGTCACTCCGTTTGCAAAGCGAGGCCATGCCCTCTTCCTTAAAGAATGACGGTGAAAGCATGATCTTTCATTTTAATGCCAACGAGGTAAACCCAGATAACTCCGAGGGCAGCGCAAATCGAGATCTTGAGGGGTGTGGCCAAGCGACATTCTCACTAAGAATGACTACTAATACCGAAGACGGTGAAGAAAACGCCTCAACCGGTGCTGTAGATCTGACTAATAGCGATCTAGAGATGCCATATGACGGAAGCACATTGCAGATAGTAGGACTGCGTTTTACTCCCGTGACAGTACCGCAGGGTTCCACTATACAAAGTGCCAACATCGTGTTTACCTCAGACGAAGACCAATCAGGATCTACGACAGTTAGAATTCGGGGGGAGGCCTCCGATAATGCAGCCGCATTCAGTACAGCTACCTTCAATATATCCAGCAGGGCTGATACGGCTGCCGCTGTGACTTGGAGTAGCATTCCGGCCTGGAGCACAGGTGAGGTGGGATCTGATACGACTACACCTGATATCAAGGCCATAATTCAAGAAATTGTTAACAGGCCGGGCTGGGCCAGCGGCAACGCCTTGGTCATAACTGTTGATAACAGCGGCACCTCGTCAGGCAATAGACGAACCGCAGAACAAAACAGTGGTTCATTGGGAGCCCAGCTGAATATAGTGTACACACCATCAACGGGAGTCGGAGGGCCACCGACTTGGGACGCTACCGCAGGACCACACACGTCTGGTGCATATCGCTTTGACGGAACAAATGACTGTCTTCGAAGCAAGAACAATGTGGCTTCTGGCGATAACAATGATATCAATGCAGAGCCAGATACCACTGCGCTATGGTTTAAAACCGCCGCAGCAGTAGGCGCAACCGAACAACACCTTGTGTCGTGGGATGGCGCGGGCACCTGCCCAAGCTGTGATTATTATAAAATAGCTTTGGAGGCAAACACTGGCAAGGTCTTGTTTCAGTTTAGTAGCGCCACAGGCTCAGATGTCACCACGTGCAAAAGCACAAACGAGTATGATGATGGTAATTGGTATCATGTGGTTGCTGTAAGGGAAGGGAGCGGCTCGTCAGACCAATGCAGCTTGTATATTACGCGCCTTGATGGATCTGATGCCGAGTCCCCGGTTACACAAGATAATAACTACGGTTCAGATTTCGTTGATACTGATGGCAGGTGGTATGTCGGTTCTAACGCGCAAGAATCTGGCAACTTTTTCAATGGATGGATTGATGACGTAATCCACTGGAACGGCAAAGCGTTGAGCAATACGCCTGAAGCAAATGACCTCTCTCATGTGAATTATGGTACTGCGGCACACCGGCTGAATCTATACATAAACAAGACAGACCAGAACGGCGTGATCTTGTCGTCTCTTGCCAGCAACTTGAATGTTGATGTGCCGTTTTATGATCCAAAAGGACAAAACGATAACGCCGATTCCACATACGGAGTGTTCAACTATACCAATGCACTTTCTAGCGTTGTTGTGTCTCCAGGTGAGAGGATAAAGCTTGGCATCAAATACGTCACAGGAACAAGCACCTATGTGCCGCTTGAGCTTGACTTCAAAATAGACGATGAGGACATAACGCCCAAGTCAAGCTTATTGCAAATACCGCCTCCGGACATTCCATTTCCATCATATTACGTATATGACAATGACGACCGCTTTGCGATTAACGTCTACAACGTAGGTCCATATGGAAGCTGGTTCGTATACCAAGGAACAAGGGCTGTCTTTGACAACCCCTCTGGCACTACATCTTACGCCGGACTAATCTGCTCTGTAAATTCTACCGAGTCTGATCCTTGTAATACTGGCAGTGGCAACAGCGCCTGGCGCGTCATGGAGGACAGAGACAGCATATTTATCCCAGTAGGCAGTGTGGGGAGAATCTATTTTTGGAGCATACAGGACAGGCCAGACCGCGATCTAAGTGGCGGTACCCTGATCCCAGCAGGAGAATATGACGTATACGTGTTCATCGATGGATACGACGAACGCGGAGACAAGTTCCTAAGAAACCTGCAATTGGGAAGAGTCACAGTCACAGATTAACGACTGCTTATAAAGGTGGCAGTGTTCATTGGCTGAATATGTAATATGGAATTACATACGTTCTTTAATCTAGTTTTGCTATTGTATTTTGAATCATGCAACCTGCGGAAGGACAGCCCACTGGTAACGTCAAGCATACACAGGTCCAGCTAAACAACCTCATCAACGAAACGTTGCAGATATACGAGCTGGAAGACCAAAAACTGACAATCATAGACGACCTTAACAACTCTCTGCAAATCATAACCGAGTTTTTGGGCTTTTCTGTAAGTATCAGCCCGGAGATATTTGAGCTGCCACAGGATGTGAGTGTCACGATGCTACCAAATCTGGATCTCATAATCCGAATGCCTAGCGGAAAAACCGAAACAAAAAAGTTTTCCGAGTGCTCCCCTGAGGTAATCAGCAAAATTATTGAATATGCAATACCGCAGCTACTGGACTCGATAAAATCCCAAAAAGAAACACTTCTGGACAAGATCACTTTCTTGCGTACTATCACAAAACAGCTCCTCCCGCTCAACAACATAAAGGACGGAATCGCAATACAAAAACCAGATCAGGTGACGCAGGATGCTTCCTGACCCAGTCCAGCACTTTAATTCTGTTTTGTCGCTAAAAACGGCCATTGAAGGTGAGATCAAGGACTTGGAGGAGAAAATCAAAAACTCGTCCACACTACTGGGAGAAAAAATCCGGACTGCAAACCCGACGTCGGACGATCCGGTACTTGAGGAGCTAAAGCAAAAACTAGACGACAAGCCAGCCGACGACAAAAAGAAAAAAAAGGAGCCCTCAAAACCGTCATCGAAAAAATCCAAAGACTCGCAATGGTTTGACCTTGACGGCGTGCTTATCTACAACGGTTCTGGCGCAAAAGGGGAGTTTGAGATTTATTTTAAGGGAATCGACGACCTCAAAACCAAACTGGAGAATCTGAAAAAAACACTTGCTACCCTGCAAACCCTCATTGACAAAGGCATACGGGACGACGTCGGCTGTGTGGTATTCCAAAACTATCGCGATCCCGTGCAGATCAGCCTTATTAAGCGATCTAATGTGCGCAAGGACTTTTCATTCAAATCGATCTACAGCGAAGCCATACCAGATGATAAAAGCACAATGGAAATAGGTATGGTGTGAAAAATTGCCAAAAAATGAGGCAAAAACGTATAAAAATTCGATGCTCGATCGGATTGATCGATCAGCTAAAAAAATGCTAGCTTTGCATCAATATAGAGATGTGCCGATCTAGAAAGGATCCGAAAAGACATGACAAAAGAAGCAACACAACTATCGATGTTTGACACGGATCCTGGCACTCAGATGTTTGAGTACAAGATATCCGTTGAGCAAATCCAGGCAGAGCTGGCAAAATACGGCCTGACTGACAACCAAAGCAAGGTCTTCATATATTTGGGCAAATATGGCTCAAAGACTGCGCCTGAGGTTTGCAAGGCACTCAAGCTGCCCAGAACAGAAACGTATCACCTCCTGTCATCGCTGCAGAGCAAAGGAATAGTCTTTGCTACATTCCAGCACCCAATCCAGTTTACGGCGTTGCCAATAGACAAGGCGATTTTGGTTCTTGTAAACTCTGAAAAAGAGAGAATAAAGTCCCTAGAAAGAAACGAAAAACAACTCACAGAGATGTGGGGAAGCATACCGAACTTTGATACCGTCAAGACAGAAGACGAATTCAAGTTCCAGATCCTGCATGGGACAAACCAGATCTTCTCAAAAATAACCGAAATGACTGACACCCACTCTGAAAAGTTCATGATTCTGGGCTCTGAAAAAGACTTTCTAAAGCTGTACCATGGGGACTTTTTGGAGCCATTCGTAGAGTCAAAAAAAGAATTCTACATGCTGAGCACATGCACAGAAAAAACATTGTACATATTTGACGATCTGAATAGAAAAAACATCCGAATACTTGATAACGCAAAAGAACACCCGTGCTTTATTCTAAAGGACAGCTCAGAGCTGTTGTTCTTTACAAAAAGCATCAGCAACAACACTGCACCGGTAGCGCTGTGGACGAACTCGCCTGCTATGATATCGTCCATGGAGTTGCTGTTCGAGTCATTGTGGACAAACTCTAAAAAAATACACATCTGACCGTCTAACAAAAACAG
>CAZITM010000030.1:0-14784 GCA_964542205.1 uncultured Candidatus Nitrosotenuis sp. | reverse complement strand
AATGAAGATCGAGGCGTGTGGCGTCTGCCATTCCCAACTCCACAGCATTGAGGGGGATTGGGTAAAATATGGTCTTCCTCCGGGCCTGCCTACAGTTCCTGGACATGAGATAGTTGGCACTATAATTGAGACAGGTAGCAAAGTAACCAAGCTCAAAGTAGGACAAAGGGTTGGAATCTCCCCGTTATTGGAATCATGTATGAAATGCGGCTACTGTAAAGAAGGAAGAGAACACCTCTGTGATCTGGCAGAGATAACAGGTGAATCACTTCGTGGAGGATATGCCGAATACATTACCGTATCTGAGGATTTTGCAACAATAATTCCAGATTCGATGAAATCAGAATATGCAGCCCCGTTGTTTTGTGCGGGAATAACGGCATACAAGGCGGTAGTGGCGTCAGAGCCTGCAAGAGGGAAGAAGGTTGGAATTTTTGGTGTCGGCGGCGTCGGCCATTTGGCAGTTGAATTCGCAAAGCTTAGCGGCTGCAGAGTTGTCGGCATAGCAAGAAACACGAACCATCTTGATGTCGCAAAGAAAGTTGGCGCAGACAACGTAGTCAGATACACAGAAGATCAGTCAGAATTTCTTGCGTCGCTCAAAAAAGAGGAAGGCCTACTGGATTGTGCAATTGTTTTTGCCCCCTCAGATGCAGTCACAGAGGCTGCACTCAATTCCATCAAAAAAGGAGGCATGTTGGTACTCGGAGTTTTGGTGAATCTCCCAGTCTTTGACACGTTTTCAGAAAAAACGATTCGCGGCTCGGTGATTGGTTCCAGATCGGATATGAGCCAGGTAGTAAAAATTGCAGAGCAGAACCAACTAAAAATCGTATACAAGACATTCCCTTTGGAAAGTGCAAACGAGGTATTAACTGACCTTAAGCATTCAAAAATAGATGCCAGAGCAGTGCTTGCTCCATGAATTCGAATGCGCGCTTGACCTTAAATAAGAGAAATTTCTCGACAAATCATTGAACTGCAAACGTTGCCACCACGCACCATATGCGCACCAACCATCAAAAGAGAGCAGTTCTTTGGTCAAACTAGGCAAGTGTTCAATTCCTCACTGTACTTGCAAGCAGTATCAAGAGTTTGAGCAACTTGATGAAGAGTTATTGTGAATTTTAGGTTCATATACCAACGCTGAATGATTCTTGTAAATGAAGGAGCATCGTTCATCTGATGAGCTAAAAAAGGAACTAGATAGTCTCCTATCTAAGATTAATGCCTTGGAAATAATAGCAAACGATGAATTCCAAAAAGGGGTGATCAAAACACTTCGAAGACTCGTGGAAGGGCAAATTCATTCAATAAACGAGTTTGATCACCTAAAAAAAGCACTGGATCTGCTTACCTTAGAGATATTTAAGCTGAAAAACAAGAACTCATGATTTTAGCAAGGTGTCAGATATGCCGCAGCCAATGCACCTGAACAGCATGCTTTTACCCAAATCCCTTACTTTTTCCATTTTAGAGCCGCAACACGGACAATTCATGTTATCCACATCATTACATGTTATTTGAGGATTCCACATTACATTTAGGCCGGTATGCTTGTATTATTTTTTCAAGAACTCTTTTTCTGTCTTCTTGCTTTGAATCCCATATTGGGTAAATCGACAGGTAAAGGCCTTGCTCAGAGCCAGCATTTTGAATCCAGCAACCAAACTTGTCGTTTTTTGTGAAAAAGTCGATTTCGTCAGTTTTGCCTGACTCGCCTGCATAAATTATCTCAAAGGTGTCTTTTGTGCGCCTCAAAATGAGATATATGACTTCGGCCATTGGTGGCCCCCATTCTGACAATTTGATTGGGCCCAAAAACTCGTACTGGAGGATCTGTATTGTCATGCACTAGGTAGCATGGTTTTTCATTTATCCTGATCGTTTAAATGCAAAATGATTTAAAGGGATAAATTTCCCTCAAAAGCTGAACGAATCATGGCAGAGACGCAGCCCCACAATTACCGAGCAGTAGGTTATTCGATGATTCTAGTGGCTGCGTCACTTGTTGTAATTGCGCTTTTGTATCTTGCAATAGGGGACGATGTCCTTTATTCGGACCGCGTAGGAAAGCAAAAACAGTACGAGTACAAGCAGTTTTTGGAAGAATCAAAGCAGAAAATGGAAGAAGCTGCATCCATCCAAAAAGGAAAAGACAACTCGGTTTCCCTAAGTGAGAAAGTGCAGATAGAGACCCCCTAAGTTATCGATATCCGTTGTTGTAGTCTTCCCAAAAGTTCAGGTTCGAGGTAAGCTTGTTCATCTTGTATAGGGCGCCACCGATTATTCCGGCGTGGTAAAACGTATACAGCAGCACCTGAGATACTGACGGCTCCGTATGGGAAAGGCTAAACGAGATCATTGAAAAAAAGATAAAGGCGCCAACAAAGGTAGCGATACTGTTTACTATTCCGGCAAGGCCGATTATTCTCCTTGTGGCCACTGCCATAAGCGATATGCTCGATACAATAAGAAAGGTAAGGCCCCCATTTTGCGAGGTGAACTGGGCAATCCATTCTGCCAGTCCAACCTCCAACATCTGCTTTTCCGGCAGGTGTATCCCCCCATTTAGTGCAAAACTCACTGAGCTGAACAGCCCACCTATTATAAAGAAAAACAACAACATTTTGATCAGTGCGCGCTTTACTGGGCTGCGGGTCTCAGCAGGATTGATTGCGCGCTCGGTGAGCTTTAGGCCGTATACAAAGCCGACAGAAACGGTCGGAAAATACATCATTTCAACAACATATGGAAGGTCAGTTGTCAGTTTTTGAATTTGTGGGGCAAACACCAGAAACAAAAGTATTGCCATCAGCGCACCGCCCACAAAGAGCGCCAGGTTCAGACGCGAGGAGCTGCGTGGCTCGTACAGGTTTGCATCCCAGTTGTACATTTCTGGGGGTGCGTAAAATCAGATTAAAGAAAATGACGGAAAATCATTTGGGCAATTAATCAATTTTCTCTATACTGCGCACGCATGTGGTTGGCCGGAAAATTTTGCTTAATAAGGCACCCACCGTTATCTTTTGATGAGAATTTTTTGTCTGTTCGTATTTGGGGCCATTGCTTTTTTGCTAGTGCCGGCCTTGGCTGCATATGGTATAGAGCCGCAAAAACAACGTACATGGCATTTTGGCCAAGGGTTGGATTTGGGAGATGAGTTTGTTTTCCGCATATGCGACTATGCGCTTATCATCCCCCAATCACCTGATCACTGCTATACCATCACGATGAGGTTCCTTGCACTTGTCCCAACCCACGAAGGCAAGATGTGGGTAGTCGCAGCACATGTAGACCACGAGCAAAGAACCGTCGATATGATTTTTCAGATTTCCGCAAATTCGTTCAGGATAAGGACCGATGGGTTGAATGTTCCATATGCTGATTCCGTTGAAAGGACGGTTGGGTGGATACGGCAGTTTTCTGATGAGAATGAGCCGCAGGCTTTGGTCGTCGGCAGGTCTTGGGGCACAGTACCCGGAGACACAAGAAATCCAATCAAGATGATGGTAAACAAAATAGATTCGGACGAATTTGAGAACAAGGTGTATTTGCTTGGATATTCACTTGTTAGAAATAGCCAAATACAGATCAGGGACGGATTTCCATTTCCACTCAAGGCTACCATATACAAGCCGGTCTCTACACACCAAGACGTGCCGTTGAGTTTTGAGTTTCACATGGTCAGCTACCAAAACCTAGACAGCGAGGCGTGTCGCTCAATTTCAACCACATCAAAATGATTACAAGCCAATATTTCGAAAGTAATTCAGCGCCTGCCTGGCAAGCCCATGAAGCAACCACCCAATTATTGCCACAAAAACTGCGATGATGCCAAGGTTCCAGTCATATGAAACATCACCTCTAGGTGCTTCTGGGTTATTGATTCTGGCCACGGCGTGGCCGCCCCACAAGTTCCAGGCCTCGATTTTCAGGTCCTCTGCCGCAGCAGTTATTGTGCATCCACCCATGCAACCCTTGCCCAAATCGTTGCCGTTCACAGAAACCCTGACAATATCTCCAAATTTTTCGTCTGGGTGTATTCTAAGAAGACCATGCTCATTTGTCACATTAAGCGAGTTGTCAGCATCAAGATTCACAATGTGCGTAAACGGCGAAAGGAAATTTACGATTCTTTTTATTGTTCTTGTTTTTTCTCCTGCCGTCATTGTGATTTCATATGGGGATGGTGCGCCGTAGCCGACACTTAGCTCCAGATTCATCACATCTGGCGCAAAGGCCAGATAAGGGCCTGGAAACCACGTGGAGGTGAGTTTTGATTTTAGTGTCGCATATCCTGTGCCGTTTTGTTGGTTCGTTTTGTCATACATGTCATTTACTACTATCTCCGCAAATCCACCCCGCTTTGTATCTCTGAGAACTTTGTTGCATACGTAATCATGGGTGTATTGCGCCCCCCTTTCTTTGTCTGGGCTCATCGTCACCGAAACCGGCAAGTCGGTCCGTTTGCCGTCAGAGCCATAGGTCAACACCTTGACTGGGTTTCCAAACTTTACATCCGGATATTGGTACTTGTATGTCGTCAGGTTTTTTATTTCGTTTCCTGCAAAATCCGACGATTGTAATGTGTTATCAATGGTGGCATTTACAAATCGCTTTGCAAGCATTGTGTGTAGTATTGGATAGCCAAAGACAATTTTTCCATATCCTTTTTTTACGAACATCGCAGTGTTTTTCTTGCCGCCCTCAAACGAGCCGGAATCAGTGTCGATTCCAGTGCACATTGTTTTTTTCGGCGGCACCACATCGCTCGACTCTGTCCACACCAAGGATTCGTCAAGGGGCCTTTTCACAATAGGATCATATGCGTATCCACGATAGTCAAACGAGTTTATCTTGCTGCGCCTTTTTTCGTGTATACCCAAGAGATCGTCTTGGCCTCCCCCATAGGAACCATGATAGTACAGTGCCACGGCAGGTCTGTTGCCCCAGCTATATGCATGGCCGTCCTTTAGGACAAGATATGGATAGTTGTCATATGCCGGCCCGTACTGCACAACGAGAACATTTGTTGTGTTTTCCTGCTTGTGGATTGGCCTGCCAAGGTTGAGCAGCTCCAATGTATAGTGTATACGGTGTTTTTTTATTTCGTTATTTGTCGTCGCATTCATCAGTGTAGTTCCGCCGCCATACTGATACGCCCTATGCCACGGCTCAAATCCCTGTAGAGATACGGTGTTGGTACAGGCGGCAGATTCGCACTGGAACTCTTTTTCCAGATTCAGATCATATTTTTTTGTGATCAGAACCGTGATAGTCCCTAGCCTCTCTTGTTTCCATTTGTAGCTAGGGGTATGGACCAGGTTTATGGCGTCCCACAAATAATACGTCTCATCCAGATTTCCAGAGACGAATCCATCCGTGTCTTTGAGATATTCCTGCGTTATTGTCAGCGTGGTTTTTGGCTTAAGGACGTTTGGCAGATAGATGCCGGTGGCCGAGATGCCGGACCAGCCGCAGATCATTTTAGATTTTTTTGGATAGACACAAAAATACCGCTCTGCCGCTATGGTCAGTTGTATAAAGTGGCCAGAGATATCGTCTGTCGAGATTTCTCCTATTCCCCTCATGGATGCAGACCATGGCGTCGTAATTATGTTTTGTATCGGTTTGAGTTTTTCATGGTCGCACTTTGCTGTGGCGCCGCCTAAGTTTGATTCCACCGGACAGACCCGGAGGTTTCTGCACCCCTTGCTTCCATCCCAGCCGTAAGAAAACGAATACGCAAATGCGTCTCCTGGATAGTATGTGTTATCGGGGTTTATTCGCGGAGCGCCGTTTACAAATGATTTTGAGATTGTTGTCTGAACCCAGACCTGGCAGTGTGCAAAATACGAGTCTTTTGTACGCATTTCCCGGCCCCCCGTTTGAACATAGTGATTGTAGACGGTATTCGGATCAGTTGTTGGAATCAAGTAACTTGTAACTTGGGTCGAGATGTCATACTCGGTCTTTTTTGTCATTTTTTGTGAGTGGCTTGCAGACGCATCGTCTACAAATGTAAGGATGATGCCAAGCAACACCACGACATAAAACGCATATTTTTGCACGATCTAAAACAATCTTAAATTAAAAAGCAAGAGTCATTTATTGGATTTTTATTCCAATCAGGTTGCCAGTCCCAGTAACGAGTTGGATCGAGTTTCCAGTTGTGTTTGTCTCCAGAACAATTATTTTCTTTTTTGGGATGATGTTGGACGTGTTCTTCCCGTTTTCTTTTATAGTGAATGCTGATTTTTTCCCATCGACTAGTACGTCATCGACGGTTATTTCCTTGATTCCGTAGTTTAGCAACTCAAACGATATCTTGCCCGAATCTGCCTTGCTTGTTATGACGCTTACGAGTTCTTGTATCTGTGTGCCTTTTTCATGCAATGCCTCAGACACGGTAGTTTTTTTCTCCAAGATTTGTTTTGACGACGCAGTAACGGCTAAAAACGAGGCAGTAGATATTACTGCAATCAGCAGGATAGAGGCTACGACCTCACTTATTCCGCGTTTTGCCACCCATACAATGACGGCAATGGATTTAAGGAAAGTCATGTGCCGGCCGCAGTTTGTGCCTCAGCCCATTCATATGTAGAGCCATCAGATGCAACAATTCTGACATTGATCAAATACTTTTGGTTCATGACAACGCCAGTATCAAAGACTTGTTTTGCGCCAAATGTTTGTCCTGGCTCAAGCCTAGGAATATCTAACGAGTAAAAGACGCCGTTGTTATAAAACCCGACATCGCCTGACAGGACAGTCACGGTTCCCGTGTTTTTCAAGCTTGTTGCAAAGAAGGTTTTGTTTGTCATATACATGGAAATCAGATCCGCCTTTATGACGTCGATTCTTGTTGTTTTTGAAACGATTTCAGTTTGGTTGTGCATTGCGACTCCGGCCGAGACGCCGCCAGCCACTGCCACGCCAATCAAAAGCATTGTCGTGATTGCAGGAGATATTCCTCGCCTTTTCATGCCAATAATGCGGTGAAATTGTATTAAGGATCTTGAGGTGTTTGCCAGAGCATACGAATTATTCGATCTTCTGCAAAAGGAATAAGTACCTCACCTTAAGCATCAAGCACAAATGAGCAATTGGGATCTCATGATGCCCGGAATGGGCCTAACTGCAATAGGTTTGGCAGGAGTAACCATCTCATATGCAGGAATAGCACACACCTTTATCGACGGAATGCATGCCCTGACGGGACTTACGATGTTTTTTGGTCTCATCATTTTAGCCGCCGGCATTTTGGAGGGCGGAGTCTCCACCAGCAACAGAGCAAAAGCCACGACTTTGGTGGTTTTAGGAATTTCGTTTTCGTTTGGGATTGCCGCGCTGACCTTTAACGCAATTACCACGATTCCGACCTTTGCCGGAGTGATGCTCATCGTGGCAATACCTGCAATAGTTACGGCATATGTATCTATGAAGATGCCCCCATATACAAAACCAATATCCATAATTTTCATAATAGCCGTAGGTGCGGCAATTGCCGCATATGTCGGATTTGGCCTTTATGGCCCATCGCAGTACCTTGCTGCGCCGCCGGTGGAAGAAGAAGCAATAGAGGAGCCAGAGGCTCCAGCATCTACGGCGCCAGTATTTGCAATCTCGATTCTAAAGGGCTCGGCAACGCAAGGAAATCCCGACTACGACCCAGACGTTGCGCATGTGCCACTTGGAAACATCATAGAATGGACCAACAACGATGACGTATCACATACCGTGACAAGTTCGGCAGATGCTGGCGACACATTTGATTCGGGCCTGTTATCCGCAGGCGCCACATACAGACTGGACACTGCAAAGCTGCAGCCCGGAACATACGACTATATGTGCATAGTCCACCCATGGATGACGGCATCCTTTGTTCTGGGCGGAGATATGGCCTCCGGTGAGAGACTTACAGAGGGCGCGACTGCAACTGAACCAAGCTCGGTTCCACCAGAAGAGATGCCAGCACGTTCTGGAGTAGAAACTAAAGAGCCCCCAGTTGAAGAGCAAGTAGTGGAGGAGCCAGAGATGCCAGCAGAAGAGCAGGCCCCACAGGAGACACCTCTCGAAGAACCGGAAACACAAGCAGAAGAACCAACAGCATTTACAATATCAATTCCCGCCGGAGTGTCAACTCCTGGCTGTGAGCAGACAAACGAGTGCTTTAACCCTAGCTCCATTTCCATACCGGTTGGCAGTACGATAACTTGGGTAAACGACGACACCGCCGCACATACAGTCACAAGCGGCAAGGACGCAACCCCCGATGGGGTATTTGATAGCGGCCTTTTCATGGCGGGAAAAACGTTTTCACACAAGTTCGAGTCCGCAGGCGAATATCCATATTACTGTCTTGTCCATCCATGGATGACGGGAACCGTTACAGTAGAATAAGCTTGGAAAAAACACTCACAATCACAGAAAATCAAAAACAAGTCCTCATCGAGCATGCAAAAAAACATGCTCCAAACGAGTCATGCGCGCTTTTGTTTGGTAAGGAGGACTCTGACGCATATATGGTAAAGGAGGTATTTCTTGCATCTAACGCAGACAGATCACCCATTAACTTTACGATCCCAAATGAGGAGCTTCTAAAGGGATACCAAGAAGCGGAGAGCAAAAACCTCGACGTCATTGGAATTTTTCATTCCCACCCACACTCCAAGGCAGTGCCATCCGCAACCGACAGGAGATTCATGGAGGTCAACCCAATAGTCTGGGTTATTTTTTCAAACGAGTTTGGTGGGTTTGAAGCATACATTCTAGAGTCAGAGATCAGGTCTGTTCCAATCAGAACAGTCTAGGCCTTGGAAAAGGTGGCCTTTGCGCCGGCCATTACTTTTGAAATGATTGAAGGGTCAGGGTTTTTTATTTTTCCGACTACGTTTACTGGTGAGTATGGTTTGATCTGGTTTTCTGTGCTAATAGGTGTCGGGCCATAAAAAAGACATATCGCGTCTCCACCAGGCCAGTATGCAACATCAAAGAGATCAACTACGGCTTTGGCGTTTTCTTCACCTGTCTTTATTGGAGACGGATATGTGTAGATCTCTTGCCCCCAAACATTGATTCCCACTTTGAATGGAAGGTTTTTGAAAAAAAGGTCGACCGTTTTTGGTGCAAGATGGCAGTCCAGTTCTAAAATTATGTTATCGATTTTTGGAATCTCTACTTTAACGAGGTGCTTCACGTGATGTTTTCTTTCTTGAATTAAATATCCCTTTTCTTATTGGTTTGCGTAAATTAAAGAATTTCCATTTGAGTTTGTCACTTGACATGGGTGGGGGTCTAGTGGATCCAATACCTCTTTGAGACAAATTCAGCCACTAATCAAAAGTTATTAGTGTTGAGAGAAAATGATAAGAGTTGAAGGTTTACCTTGATACCTCTGTCATCATAGCACTTACTGACTCATTGGATATTTTTCATAAGCAGTCGGTGAGTTTTGTCAACAGACTAGTCACACATAGAATTGAACGCTTATCTGGAAGTCCACTTATAATCGAGATTGGGAAATTAGTCGAAACCAAGGAAACAAAAAGGTGTCTTGACATTATTAATGCCATGGAAGAATTTGGGATTCAACTCAAAAGCATGGACATGAAGCAGGTCTGGAAACTGTCTGAGACTTATGTCCAAGAAAATGTGCTAACAAAAGGGCACAGACTTGATTTGCTACATTATGCCTCTGCCTCATTGCTTGGTTGTACACATGTGGCGTCATGGGACAACAAACAATTCAACCATAAAATATCCAAGAAGATAAGTAGTGTGAATGTAAAACATGGACTGTCAAGCTTATTAGCAGGTAAGCCGGAATATATTATGAGCCAAGAAAATGACTAAACACGACAACCTCAAGATGCTTGCCAAAATACGCAAACATCTATCACAAGATCTAGATAAGATGACGCCACAACAACGCGAGAAGTTTTTCGAAGGAACAAAGGATGTTTATGAAGGCCTAAAAAAGATGGCAAAAGTCAGGCATTCCATCGTCAAATAATCAAAGAAAGGACATTAGTGAAAACGTTATCATTGATGAAATTTTTGCACATCTTTTCTAAAAAAGTCATTAATGCAAGTTCGAATCCATAAGACCCGAAACTATGAAGCAACCACCAAATGGTCGCATTATATACAAATATCCCTTTTTTCTTAGAAAATCCATGGAAATACATGTCTACGATACCTATGTAGAGGCAAAAGACGGGCACACCATGCACTTTGATGTTATCACATCGGTAAAAGATCACGGCAAGGCAATCGAATATGCCAAGCAGTGGCTCAAGTCCATAGGTGAAGGCGACGCAAGGGTAACGACCGAAGAGTGCCAGTTTTGCCACTCACAGGGGGCACCAAAACCAGTAGAGGACGCAATCAAGGCAAACGGCTTTTTCATCCAAAAGATGGAAGGCTGCCCATAAACTCTTTTTTCCTTTTTATCATGTATCACACATATGGCATATTTTCAAATATAGTGACGCACCAAAAACAGCAGTGACAAAAAAGTCTGCCTACAACAAGCTAACTGTAGAAGGGGACAAGAAAACTCAGTGGATCTGCGGCTGTTTTGAGACGATTGACAATTATTTCTGGTTCTGCGACGAGCACAAAGACACCCTAAAGAAAACAATAGAGGCACAAATAGACGAGCTGGACATGACTAGGGTCCTAGAATAACTTACAAAACCAGTATTGCCACAAAAGCGCTGACGAACACTATTGCCACTGTGTTGAGTAGTTTTATGACGGTGTTCAGTGCAGGGCCTGCAGTGTCCTTGTATGGATCGCCGATTATGTCACCTACTACTGCCACCTTGTGCTCTTCGCTTCCTTTTCTGCCCTGCATCTCCACTAGTTTTTTGGCATTGTCCCATGCACCGCCTGTATTTGCAAGGTGGAACGCCAGAAATATCCCAGTCACCACTGCACCCGTAAGCAGTCCTGCAACCGCCGGCGGGCCCAGCAAAACACCTAGCACTATAGGTGCTGCGATTGCCATGCTTGCGGATTTCCACAATTCTTTGAGTGACGCCACCGTCGCAATGTCAACGCATTTTGCATAGTCGGGTTTGGATTTTCCTGTCAAGATCTCAGGGTCTTGCTTGAACTGTCTTCGTACCTCGTCTACCATTTTTGACGCAGCGCGGGAAACTCCGCTGATTAGCTGGCCAGTAATTATGAACGGGAGCAGTGAGCCGACAAGCAATCCAACTATGATTGTAGGGTTTGTAAGAGTATAATCCGAGAGTTTAGCAAAGTTTTCTGGCGAGAGGTGCGAAAACGAGGTGCTTGCGTGCTCTTCTAGGAATTGCTTTGCCTCATACTGGAATGCCTGGATCATGGCCAGTGCTGCAAGTGCGGCGCTTGCGATTGCAAATCCCTTGGTCACGGCTTTGGTTGTGTTTCCGACGGCGTCTATCTGGTCGGTTACCTTACGGTTTTCCTCGCCCATTCCAGTCATTTCCACTATTCCTCCGGCATTGTCTGCAATCGGCCCAAAGGCGTCAATTGAGAGTACGATTCCCGCAAGGCTCAGCATCGCCATTGCAGTAAGCGATGTTCCAAATATTCCGTAGAGCAGTGCCTGCGACGGATCCGGTGCTGCCGAAGCTGAAATTGAAAATGACACAATGATTGCTATTACGAGTGCAATCATGAAAGGCCCAGTGGATTGCATCCCCTTGATTATTCCAGTCAGGACAAGCGATGCATACCCCCACTTGGCCGACTCGCTGATTTCTTTGACCGGCTTGAATTTGTAATTGGTATAGTAGTCCGTGATTCTCTGAATTACAGGCACCAGTATCACACCTATCACTGTGCTGCCAAAGAGGGCGTACGACAGAGTGTCCCGGCCTATGAAGAGATATGTGAATGCAAAGTTTAGTGCGATTGCAACTGCCGCAGTAACGTAAAATGAGCGGCTGAGCGGCTTCATTATGTCCGATACGTCTCTTGAACCAATTGTTGCAGAACCGATAATTGATGCTATCAGCCCTGATGCTCCTACCAAAATAGGATAGATGACAATCTTTGGCATCCCAATTAGTGCACCAATCAGAATCGATGCCAGAACTGTGACTATGTATGATTCATAGACGTCAGAGCCCATTCCGGCTGCATCGCCTACGTTATCTCCGACGTTGTCTGCTATTGTGGCAGGGTTTCGTGGGTCGTCTTCTGGGATGTTTGCCTCTACCTTCCCTACTAGGTCTGCACCCATGTCTGCTGCCTTTGTGAATATTCCTCCGCCGATCCTAATGAATAGCGCGATGAGGCTTGCTCCGATTCCGACTCCGGCAATTGTGATTGGATCTGGAAACGCCAAGTAAAGTAGCGCAAGCGCCAAAAGCGCCATTGCCGGAACTGCAAGGCCTACAGTAGCCCCGCCTCTGAACGCAAGCGCAAATGTCTTGCCAATTCCGCTGCCTGTCGCGTTTGCAGCCCGGACTGCTGCCTTTACTGTGATTTTAAGGGAGATGAGACCTGCGACTGCCGAAAGCGCGGCACCGACTGCAAACGCGACACCGTTTGAAAAACCGATAAAGTAGCCAATAATTACAGATAGCCCAATCGCTATTGGGATGATTATCTTCATTTCACGCCTTAGAAACGCCGACGCGCCGACTCTGACGGCATTTGAAATATCCATCATTTCCTGGGTTCCTGCCTTTTGTCTGCCAACCCAGACGGCAAACCCCGCGGCTACAGCAAAGGAAGCAACAGCTGCACCGATTGGAATTATTTGTTGCAGCTCCATTTTACAACTGCATGCCGATTTCTGGTAAATATAAATGATTGAGGCAAAAAATCAGCGTTTTCTTTTTTGATATGGGTCAAAGGTCTTGCCCTTGAGAACTTGGCGCACTAATTTGTTAAACCTCTTGCCATGGCTAAGATATGGAAACCTCAGATGTACAAGTTCGTGTGCTATTGTGTCATCGAGTGCCTTTTCATCTGGGATTTTTTTGACGTTGATAAAGACAAGGTTGTGCTGCATGTACGACACTCCATAATACTTGTATGCCGTGGTTCGCCGTCCTGCCGTGATTTCTTTTGGCGTCTCGAGCACTTCCTTTGATGTGAGGAGCGCCTTTGGCTCAGGAATGGAGAGTCTGCCGGAGTAGATTCCTATTTTTTCCAAGATAACAAGCCGCAGATCAGGATCCAGTTGCATTTGGTTTGGTTTTGAAAAAGTTTCGTATTATGGCGTGTTGTCAATTCTTGTACAAAAATTTGTCGAAAATGCATATGCGTACCATGTCAAACTGGCCTCAGTACATGTCGTGAAAAGCCGATATGCCATCATGTAATTATAATGCAAGCAGCTGCCAGTAGTTTGAATGAGGGCAGTGTTTCAGCTCAGCACCAGAAATTATGACGGGGAGATAGAACTGGTCAGAAAGGCAATGGCCGAGCTGGAGCAAAAATGCGGCGTAAAAAACGGATACACGATAGGCGAGCCATTTGCAAAAGCAGGCTGGACTTTTTTTAATGTGGAGCTGAGTGTAGAGATGACCGCAGTAATAGAAAAATCAGGCATGATGGAGGGAGCACTTGGGTACAGGATTGCCGAGCAGTTAAAGAACTTCTTGGGTCATTTCCTAGAGTTGCGGGGAAGCAACGTGAGAATAAAAAAGCTCGACGAGTAGCCGACGCCTGATTTATGCGACTTTGGATTTGATTAATCATTACTCGTAAGGGTCGGCTGGTCCGGTATGCCGAGAGTTTGAAAAACTCTATTTGAGTACACCTCTGATTCGTGGGTTCGAATCCCACCCCTTACGGGTTAGTATCATGTGGCGTCGCTTGTTAATATATTTTAGAGATTGTGAATTTGTGTAATTTGAGAAGGGTCAGAGTTTAGTGTGTAATCATGTATCATACAGCCACCGTCTCATCATACCCCCTATTCCATCAGATTCAGAATTTCTTTTGTTTTATTTCTAATTTCTTCCGTTATCTTGACTACTACTAGTCCTTCGTTTGGCTGCCCATAAAATACCACCGCATTTGATGGCGCATTGATGCAGGCCGGGATTACAAGCAGGTCTTCTTCTCCGTGCACTAGGATTTGTGCAGGAGGTCTTGCCCCAAACGCCTCCTTTATCGTCTCGATGCTCTCAGTTGTTATCTCTCCGGCAGGGTTTTTGCAGGAAAACTTTGTCGCAGAAACATCTTGTGGGGGTTTTCGCTTTTCTCTTTTTTCTAGCCCGTCTACTATCTGCAGAGATGGAATCAGCCCAAATTCCAGCATTTTTTCGGTTGTTGCGTCCCCTACCGTAACTATATACGAATCCGGAGTGAGAAACCTCAAAATGTTTTCTTTTGTCGCGTCCTTTTCTTTTAGTAAAATACCAATTGGGCTTTTCAGGGTGTTTCGCAGGTTTTCAGGTAGCTTCAAAGCTATGCCTGCGTCGTGGCCTGCATTTCTTCTTTTAGCTTTGCGGCCAAAATGCTACACTGCGCTGCGACGTTTTTTGCGGCCATTCGTATCGCTTCTGCGCTTGGCGATGTAGGATCTGTCATTATGACTGGCTTGCCCTTGTCGGAGCCCTCCATTATTCCAGAGTTTAGTGGGATCTCGCCGATGAATGGAATGTTGTATTTTTCGCTTATTCTTTTTGCCCCGCCCTGGCCAAATACATAGTGCTTGTCGCTGCACTTGGGGCACACAAAATAGCTCATGTTTTCAATAACACCAATCAATGGCACGTTCAGCTTGTTGAACATGCCGATGGCCTTTACTGCCACATTGCTTGCAAC